>NZ_JAAGPO010000316.1:0-7539 GCF_017104825.1 Burkholderia sp. Ac-20345
GCCCGACGCGCCGGTGAATTTTTCGGCCATCGCCGGTTCGAGGCAGGTCGGCGTAAAGAACATCCATTGAAGGAAGCGGCCGCGCAGCGGATCGTCGGGCGCGACGCCAAGCCCGGCGCCCGGGCAGCGGTCGGCAAGATAGAGCAGCACGGCGCCCGATTCGGCGAACGGCACGCTGCCGTCGTCGAGCGCGGGCAGCTTGGCCATCGGGTTGACCTGCACGAACGCGTCGCTGCCCTGTTCGTGCGAGCGCAGGTCGATCGGCACGAGTTCGTACACCACGCCGAGTTCTTCAAGCATCCACAATGCCCGGAATGCCCGGGTCTTCGGCCAGTAGTAGAGCTTCATCGTGCCTCCGCGTTTGGGTGCAGCTGTCGGTCCGGTGGATGCTCAAGCGTACCCGAGCGCGGGAGGTTCGGACAGGGGCGCCCGGCTAGGGGCGCCCAGCCAGGGGCGGTCATCTGAGTGAGATGGCCGGATACGTTGTGTGTCGAACGTGAATCGGGCAGAAGACCGGGCAAAGCCCGATTCTATAAGAGTGTCAGTGATTAACTAGTTATACAAAAACTAGTTATAAATTTGGTGGGGCGCCGGTGTAAGCCAGCCTGACTCGTACTGCATCGCGGCGCCTGTAGCGCTCGTGCGCACGGCAACACCGGCATCCGGCCGCGATGGCCGATGCATCGCGAAACAGGGAAATCATGGGAGACAACTCACACATGGCAAACGACGATCGCACCACGATCATCCCGAGAAGAACGGCGGAATCGGCGGCGATGGTGGCCGAGGTCAGGCGGGCGATGGCGATCGCCGCGCGGATCAACCGCCTGACATTCGATGATGCCGCCGAGGTTCGTGCATTGTTCGGAGAACTGATCGGCACGCCGGTGGACGACGGCTTCGTATTGATCCCGCCGTTCCATGTGACGGGCGGCACCGGCATGAAGCTGGGGCGCAACGTGTTCGTCAACCAGAACTGCACGTTCTACGATCTCGGCGGGCTCGAGATCGGTGACGACGTGATGATCGGGCCGAACGTCAGCCTGATCACGTCGGGCCATCCCGTCGAACCTTCGAAGCGGCGCGACTTCGTCGTCGCGAAGCCGATCGTGATCGAACGGAACGTGTGGATCGGCGCCGGCGCGACGATCATCGGCGGTGTGACGGTGGGCGAGAACTCGGTGGTCGCGGCCGGGGCCGTCGTCACGCGCGATGTTCCGCCGAATGTGCTCGTCGGCGGTAATCCGGCAACGGATCATCCGGTCGATTGCCGGGTAACGCGACGCGCGAGTGCGTGCCCGTTCGATGCAGCCTGGCTGGACGGATGTGGATAACCTACCCCGAGGCGACTCGAAACGCTGTGCATTGGAATGGTGAGGGTGCCGCCGAGGCCGTCTGGACGGGGCTTTGCGGTGAATGCCCGATAGCCGTCGACGGATGCTCGGGCCGCTCCTGCAGATGTTCCGATGAAGGTCGCGCCGCGCGATCGGTTGTGGATATCCTCACACCGAAACGACTCGGCGCCCTGTGCATTTCACAGGTGAGGGTTACCGGATGATGCGTAATGCATGAAGCAGGTTGTGGACAACTCGCCCGCGAAACGAGGCGAAATGCTGTGGAATTCAACGGTGAGGGGCGGCGCCCGATCGGGCGACGCGCCTGTCCTGGCGCGGCTTTCCGATCTTTGCCGTAGTTCGGCGCGCCGCGCATTCTAGCCGAACGCGCGCATGCGTGGCGGAACCGCGCGTGCGCCGCGATGCCGATATCCGGTTCCAACTGCCGCCCGAAGGGCCGTGCATTTTAACGGTGAGCGCGTGCGCGTGGTCCGCAACGCGCTGATTTCTCTGCGCCCGCTGCGTTCGCAAGTGACTCGACACGCTGCATAACGCAAAGGTGAGCGTGAACATGCGATCGGTGGTCAGCGCGCCAGGATGCGATCATTCGACCACCGGCGCCGTCTGAAGCTTCGTGTATCTCAGGCTCGCACGCGAGCATGCGAACGAGGGCAACACGAGCGCCCATGTGGATATCCGGGCGCCGAAACGACTCGCGGCACTGTGCATTTGGACGGTGAGGCTCGGCACCCGATCGGCCGACGAGCCGCTTCCTGCATCGATTGCCGGCTGGTGACACCTTCCGCAGCGCGCATCCGTTGTTGCATCGGCTGATGCCCGTCCTTGTGGATATCCCGCGTCCCGGATCACTCGAAAGGCTGTGGTTTTCAACGGTGAGGGTGCCGGCGTGGCCGGCCGGCAATGCCGGATCGGGCGGGGATAACCGCCGTTGCAGACACTCGAAGCCCTGTGCATTTCAACGGTGAGAGCGCGCCCGCGATTGTGCAGCGTGCGTGTTCGGGCGTGCCTGTCCGACCGATAAATTCTCTCCCGCCCCAGTGAAATTCCGCGGTGGGTGCGAGCAGGCGATTATCCAGCATGCGCGTCCCGGCGTGCCTGTCCGGCGGGCAAACCCACTCGCGACCCAGTGAATTTCCACGGTGAATACTGGCAGGCGATTGAGCGGCATGCGCGTCCCGGCGTACCTGTCCGGCCGACAAACCCACTCTCGACCCAGTGAATTTCCACGGTGAATGCTGGCAGGCGATTGAGCGGCATACGCGTTCCAGCGTGCCTGTCCGGCCGACAAACCCACTCTCGACCCAGTGAATCTCCACGGTGAATGCGGGCAGGCGATTGAGCAGCATGCGCGTTCCAGCGTGCCTGTCCGGCCGACAAACCCACTCTCGACCCAGTGAATTTCCACGGTGAATACTGGCAGGCGATTGAGCAGTATGCGCGTTCCAGCGTGCCTGTCCGGCCGACAAACCCACTCTCGACCCAGTGAATCTCCACGGTGAATGTGGGCCGGCGATTGAGCAGCATGCGCATTCCGGCGTGCCTGCCCGGCCGACAAACCCACTCACGACCCCGAGTATTCGATCGGTGAAGGCGAGCCTCGGATCGACGCAGTACGCCGTCATCGATGTGGATATCCGCAGTTGAAACTCACTCGCCGCGCTGTGAATTTCAACGGTGAGTGCCAGCACTCAAGCGTGCTCGATGCCGATAACGGTGTGGACATCCCGGCCTCCACGCCACTCGAAACGCTGTGCAATCGAACGGTGAGCGCGCGAGCGCGGTCGGCCGAGGGCCACGTCATTGTGGACATCCCGACCCGCCGACCAATCGGAACGCTGTGCATTCCAATGGTGAGGGTCACCGCCTCCATCCGCTGAAACCCTTGTCACACGGGGCGCGAGCGTCGGCCGCCACCTGTACGGGCCGCCGGCGGGCAGTCGCGAGCTTTCCCGGAAAACGGCGCGCCCGCCCCGACACGTCGCTTATCCCCCCGGCCACCGTGCGCGAAAACTCACTCAAATCCCGGCAAAAAGCTGCGCAGTTTTTCTCACATAGGGCCGGCCCGAGCAAGATGAGAAAAAACATTCTCGGCTGCGCGCGAAAAAATAGAGCCATTCGCTGCCGCCAGTCACACGTCGTCCGACGCCCTGCCGCGCAGCCCAGAACAGCACAGCACAATCAGGAGACTTCCCCCCATGACCGCCCGCCTGCCTGTCGACGGCTCGCCTGCCCTGTCCGACTACCGCCTGACCGACAACCTGACCGCGACGCGCGGCCGGATCTTCCTGACCGGCACGCAGGCGCTGGTCCGCCTGCTGCTGATGCAGCGCACGGTCGATACCGAACAGGGGCTCAACACGGCCGGCTTCGTCAGCGGCTATCGCGGTTCGCCGCTCGGCATGGTGGACCAGCAGCTGTGGAAGGCGAAGAAGCTGCTCGACGCCGGCGGCGTGCGCTTCCTGCCCGCGATCAACGAGGAACTCGGCGGCACGGCCGTGCTCGGCACGCAGCGCGTCGAGGCGGACCCCGAGCGCACGGTCGAGGGCGTGTATGCGATGTGGTACGGCAAGGGGCCGGGCGTCGATCGCGCGGGCGACGCGCTGAAGCACGGCAATGCGTACGGTTCGTCGCCGCATGGCGGCGTGCTCGTCGTCGCAGGCGACGACCACGGCTGCGTGTCGTCGTCGATGCCGCACCAGAGCGACTTCGCGATGATCGCGTGGCACATGCCGGTCGTGAACCCGGCGAACATCGCCGACATGCTCGAATTCGGCCTGTACGGCTGGGCGCTGTCGCGTTACTCGGGCGCGTGGGTCGGCTTCAAGGCAATCTCCGAAACGGTCGAATCGGGCTCGACCGTCGACCTCGACGCGCTGCAGACGCAGTGGCCGGCACCGGAAGGCTTCACGCCGCCGACGGGCGGCCTGCACAACCGCTGGCCCGACCTGCCGAGCCTCACGATCGAGGCGCGCCTCGCCGCGAAGCTCGACGCGGTGCGCCATTTCGCGCGTACCAACAGCATCGACAAGTGGATCGCCCCGAGCGCGCAGGCGAACGTCGGCATCGTGACCTGCGGCAAGGCGCACCTCGACCTGATGGAAACGCTGCGCCGTCTCGACCTGACGGTGGCCGACCTCGACGCGGCCGGCGTGCGGATCTACAAGGTCGGCCTGTCGTATCCGCTCGAAATGACGCGCCTCGAAACCTTCGTCGACGGGCTTTCCGAAGTGCTCGTGATCGAGGAGAAGAGCCCCGTCATCGAGCAGCAGATCAAGGACTACCTGTACAACCGCGCGGAAGGCGCGCGTCCGCGCGTGCTCGGCAAGCACGACGCCGCCGGCGCCTGCCTGCTGTCCGAGCTCGGCGAGCTGCGCCCGTCGCGCATCCTGCCCGTGTTCGCCGACTGGCTCGCGCGCCACAAGCCGGCACTCGACCGCCGTGAGCGCGTGGTCGACCTGGTCGCGCCGCAGATCCTGTCGAACGAGGCCGACGCGGTGAAGCGCACGCCGTACTTCTGCTCGGGCTGCCCGCACAACACGTCGACGAAGGTGCCGGAAGGCTCGATCGCGCAGGCCGGCATCGGCTGTCACTTCATGGCGTCGTGGATGGAGCGCGACACGACCGGGCTGATCCAGATGGGCGGCGAGGGCGTCGACTGGGCCGCGCACGCGATGTTCACCAACACGAAGCACGTGTTCCAGAACCTCGGCGACGGCACCTACTTCCACTCGGGCATCCTCGCGATTCGCCAGGCCGTGGCCGCGAAAGCGAACATCACGTACAAGATCCTCTACAACGACGCGGTCGCGATGACGGGCGGCCAGCCGGTCGACGGCAGCATCTCGGTGCCGCAGATCGCGCGGCAGGTCGAGGCGGAAGGCGTGTCGCGCTTCGTCGTCGTGTCCGACGAACCGGAGAAGTACGACGGCCATCACGGCCAGTTCCCGACGGGCACGACGTTCCATCACCGCAGCGAGCTCGACACCGTGCAGCGCGAGCTGCGCGAGACGCCGGGCGTCACCGTGCTGATCTACGACCAGACCTGCGCGGCCGAGAAGCGCCGCCGCCGCAAGAAGGGCGAATTCCCCGACCCGGACAAGCGCCTGTTCATCAACGACGCGGTGTGCGAAGGCTGCGGCGATTGCGGCGTGCAGTCGAACTGCCTGTCGGTCGAGCCGCTGGAGACGCCGCTCGGCCGCAAGCGCCGCATCGACCAGTCGTCGTGCAACAAGGACTATTCGTGCGTGAACGGCTTCTGCCCGAGCTTCGTGACGGTCGAAGGCGCGGCGCTGAAGAAGGCCGCCGGTGCCGCATTCGATGAAGCCGCGCTCGCCGCGCGCGTCGATGCGCTGCCGGTGCCGGCGACGCACCTCGACGCGGCGCCGTTCGACATGCTTGTGACGGGTGTCGGCGGCACGGGCGTCGTGACGGTCGGCGCGCTGATCAGCATGGCCGCGCACCTCGAAGGCAAGAGCGCGTCGGTGCTCGACTTCATGGGCTTCGCGCAGAAGGGCGGCTCGGTGCTGTCGTTCGTGCGGATCGCGTCGAGCGACCGGTGGCTGAACCAGGTGCGCATCGACACGCAGCAGGCCGACGTGCTGCTCGCGTGCGACATGGTCGTCGGCGCGAGCGCCGAGGCGCTGCAGACGGTGCGTCACGAGCGTTCGCGGATCGTCGTCAACACGCACCGGATCCCGAACGCGTCGTTCGTGCAGAACCCCGACGCGAACCTGCATGCGGATGCGCTGCTCGAGAAGATGCACCACGCGGCCGGCGACGGCTACCTGTCGAGCTGCGACGCGCAGGCGCTCGCCGCGAAGTTCCTCGGCGATTCGATCGGCGCGAACATCCTGATGCTCGGCTACGCGTGGCAGCTCTGCCTCGTGCCGGTGTCGCTCGCGGCGATGATGCGCGCGATCGAGCTGAACAACGTCGCGGTGCCGATGAACAAGCTCGCGTTCTCGATCGGCCGGATGGCGGCCGGCGACGCGGCGGGCCTCGATGCGTTGTGGAACGCGCGCCACACGGTGGCCGCGCATGCCGCGCCGGAGACGCTCGCCGAACTGATCGCCGATCGCGAAGCGCGTCTCGACGCGTACGGCGGCGCACGCTATGTCGAGCGCTACCGTGCGCTCGTGAGCGCGGCGCGCGCGAAGGGCGACGATGCGCTCACGCGTGCGGTCGCGACGACGTTCTACCGGCTGCTCGCGGTGAAGGACGAATACGAAGTCGCACGGCTGTACACGGACGACGCGTTCCGCACGGCGCTCGAGGCGCAGTTCGAAGGCGTGCCGGGGCAGGCCTATCGCGTGAAGTTCAACCTTGCGCCCCCGACGGTCGCGAAGGCCGGCAGCGACGGCAGCGCGCCGAAGAAGCGCGTGTTCGGCCAGTGGATGTGGCCGGTGTTCGGCATGCTGGCGCGCGTGCGCAGCCTGCGCGGCACGTGGCTCGATCCGTTCGGCCGCACCGTCGAGCGGAAGATGGAGCGCGCGCTCGCCGACGATTACGAGACGACGCTCGCGCGTGCGTTCACGGTCACGACGGCCGGCAATGCGGCGCAGGTCGCGCAACTGGCCGACCTGCACGCACGCGTGCGCGGCTTCGGCCACGTGAAGGTGCGCAACCTGGCCGGCGTGAAGCGCGCGGAACGCGAGCTCGCGCTGCAGCTCGGCATCGAAGCGGCGACGAGCGCGGCCGTGCAGCATGCGCTCGACGAGATGAAGGGCGCGGGGATGCTGAAGGGGATTCCGGTCGTCGTCGCGAAGTAACGCGAACGCGGGCGGATGTGAAAACGGCGACGCTTATGCGTCGCCGTTTTTTATTGGGCGGCTGCTGCGTACAGGCAGCGGCCGGCCCTTCAGAGAATGCCTTTCTTGCGCGTCGACAGCGCGGTTTCCGACAGGTCGATCTCGCGGAGCAGCTTCGTCAGCGTCTCGTCGGAAATCTTGCTGTCGCTGCGCAGCCGATAAAGCGCGGAACGTTCCGCGCGCACCGCCGCGATCCGCATCTGCAGTTCCATCGTTTCGGCCTGCTTCGCTTCCGCGCGCGGCGTGGGGCCGTCCTCGGCCAGCGTCGCGAGGCGGCGGCGGTACTGGTCCATCACGCGTGCGGAGATATCCGCGCAGCGCGCGGCGCCCGATTCGTCGAGATCGGTCGAGATCGCGTCGTGCGACGAGTCGATCGC
>NZ_JAAGPO010000317.1:0-7658 GCF_017104825.1 Burkholderia sp. Ac-20345
GCCCGCGCCCGTCGCGACCGCCGTGCCCGCTGCGGGCAGCGCGCCGCCGCCGGCACCGGCGATCTCGCTGGCATCCGTGATGGCGGCGCTGGCGCGCATCCCGTGTTCGGCACTCGATGCGTCGGTGCAGGATCACGTGCTGCAGGTGCGCGGGTTTGCGGAAGCCGGTGTCGGCATCGGGCGCGTGCGAACCGCGCTCAGCAGCCTGGCGGGCGGACCGGCGGCCAATCTCGACGTGCGCCCGATCGATGCGCACAACTGCGAAGTCGTGAGCGCGCTTGCTCCGTACTGGCGATCGAATCGGGCTGCGCCACATGCGGCTTCGATCCGCACGCGAGCGCCCGATGCGCATTTCGCTGAAGGCAACCCGCTGGTCATCGACATCACGACACCCGGTTACGACTCGTATGTGAACGTCGATTACTACGTGCTGAACGGGAGCGTCGTGCATCTCGTGCCAAGCAGCCGCGAGCGCGACAACCAGGCGCCGCCGAATTACGCCGCGACGATCGGCAGCATGGGCGAGTGGGTGATCGGCAAGCCTTTCGGGACCGAGATGATCGTGCTCCTCGTCACGCCCGCGCCGCTGTTCGACGGGATGCGCCCGCCATCCGAGCCGCGCGCCGCCTATCTCGCGGCAATCGATCGGCAATTGAAGCTGTTCGAGGCCAAATACGGCGCGGGGCGCATTGCCGCCGATTTCATCCAGATCACGACGCATGCCAACGGTAGCTGATCGAGCCGGTTCGCCCAGACTAGCGAGCTAGCGATTCCGCCGCCTGGTGAATCGCCTTGCGGATGCGCGGAAACGTGCCGCACCGGCAGGCAATCGCCTTCATGGCCTCGTTGATCTGGTTGTCGTCGGGGCGCGGGCAGCGCATGAGCAGGGCCGTGGCGGCGATCAGCTGTGCGCTCTGGCAATAGCCGCACTGCACGACGTCGACGGCAATCCACGCGTCCTTCAGTGCGCGCGCTTCGACGCCGTTCAGCCCTTCGACGGTCGTGATGCGCGCACCGTTCAGCGTACCGACCGGGAGCTGGCACGCAGGCACGGCCCGGTCGTCGAGCAGCACCGTGCATGCACCGCAAACCCCGACGCCACAGCCGAACTTCGTGCCGGTCAGCTTGCGTTCGCAGCGAATCACCCAGAGCAGCGGGGTGGCGGGCTCGGAATCGACGTGAGCGGTTTCCCCGTTGATACGGACTGACACCATCGGTCATCTCCTTGGTCGGGTGGGCTCGGCGTGACGAACGGCAGCGTGCGATGGCGCACGCCCGTGAGCGAATACAGCGCATTCGCCACGGCCGCCGCGATCGGCGGCGTGCCTGCTTCGCCGACGCCGTGCGGCTCGGTCCCGCCTGCCACGACTTGCGTGACGATCTCGGGACACGTCTCCATGTTGACGAGCGGATAGCTGTCGAAATAATGCTGCGCGACCTGCCCGTTCTCGATCGTGATCGCCTGCTCGAGCGCGGCCGACAATCCGAAGATGATCCCGCTTTCCATCTGCTGCTCGACCAGGTTCGGATTCACGGCCAGCCC
Source organism: Burkholderia sp. Ac-20345 (assembly GCF_017104825.1). Classification (NCBI taxonomy): domain Bacteria; kingdom Pseudomonadati; phylum Pseudomonadota; class Betaproteobacteria; order Burkholderiales; family Burkholderiaceae; genus Burkholderia; species Burkholderia sp. Ac-20345. The sequence continues at coordinate 1,544 of NZ_JAAGPO010000317.1, forward strand.
GCAGTCGATCACGCAGACCACGCGCGTCACGCGAAAGCCGTCACCTTCCTGCCGGACTTCGGCGACTTGCGCGACCACGCTACCGAACGATTCATGCATCGCCACGCCGCGTGCGCACCGCGCGCCCGTCTTGTCACGCCATGCCAGCGGCGAATGCCAGCCGGACAGCGCGACGAGCGCGCGCAACACGGCCGCATGGCGCTGGTGCGCCGGCTGCTTGAGCATGTCGAGGCGAAACTGGATCGGGTCTTTCCGTGCCAGCACGGCCATCTCGTCGATGAAGCTCTCCACAAAGAATGCCTGATGCGAGTGCCCGACGGAGCGCCAGTAGCCAACCGGTACCGGGAGCGTCACCGTATTGTGCTGGACGAGAATGTTCTCGCATTCGTAGGGCAGGTCGAATGCGCCTTCCGCCGTGGTGGCGTCGGGCAACCATTTCGCGGCGAGGCTCGGCATGCCGAACGTGCGAGGCATCGCCTGCGCGCTGATCGACTGGCTCGCCGACACGCCTTTCCATGCGACCAGCCTGCCGCTCGCATCGATAGCGCCGCTGTATCTCGCCACGCAAGCCGGGCGGTAGAAGTCGTGCGTCATGTCCTGCGGGCGCGACCAGATCGTCTGCACGGGCCTTCCCTTCGCATGAAGCGCGATCGCCGCGGCCTGCGTGATGAAGTCGACCTCGAGCCGCCGGCCGAATGCGCCGCCGATCAATTGCTGATTCACGGCCACCTTGTCTTCGTCCAGGCCCAGCAGCGCGGCGACTGCCTTGCGTGCCACCATGGGGGCCTGCGTGCCGCACCAGATCGTTGCCGAGTCGTCCTCGACCAGCACCGTGCAATTCATCGGCTCCAGCGGCCCGTGAGCCAGGTAGGGCACTTCGTACTGCGCGACCAGCGGCTTCGCGTGGCTCAGCGCCGCATCGGCGTCGCCGGCGGCGTAGAACACGTGGCGGCCCTCATCGTCGTCGAGGGCGTGCGTCAACGCCGTGCGGACACCTGCGGTATTCACGCCGGCAGCCGGCCCGTGATCCCACGTGACCGACAACTGGCACAACGTCCGCATCGCGATGAAGGGATTGTCGGCAATGACGGCAACGCCTCCCGTTCCGCCGTTGTATGGCTCGATCCTGAAGATGCCGGTCACGCCCTTCCGGCTGGCGACGCCGGACGGGTTGAAATCCAGCGCCTTTCCGCCAAGTGTCGGACACATCGTGACGCTCGCGTACAGGAGCTTGTCCGGAAGCACGTCGATGCCATAGCGCGCGCTGCCGTCGAGTTTCGAGTGCGCCTCGATGCGACCCAATCGCTTCCCGACCAGCGTGAACGTCTTCGGGTCCTTCAGGTCGACGTGTGTCGGGCGCGGCACGTCCCGCGCGAGCTGGACAAGTGCACCGTACGTCGCCGAGCGTCCCGAACGATGCAGCACCATGCCGTCCTTCGTCTCGCATTCCGCGACGGGCACCTGCCAAAGCTTCGCCGCAGCGCTGCACAACATGATGCGGGCCGTGGCGCCCGCTTCGCGCATGGGCCCCCACAGATCGATCATGCTCGTCGATCCTCCCGTGACCATCGAACCCAGATAGCGTGCGCCATGGCGCACCAGCGCCGCTGCGCCGCGGGCGAGCAGGCTGTCATCATCGGGACGAAACGGCAGGCCGTCGGCCAGCGATTCACGGTCCTTGTAGATCGTGTCGAGCGGGGACATGACGATGCGGACTCGCGACCAGTCTGCATCGAGCTCTTCCGCCAGCAACATGGCCGCGCCGGTATGTATCCCCTGGCCCATTTCGGATTTGCTCATGACGATCGTCACGTCGTTAGCGGAACTGATCATCACCCAGCCGTTCAGCGGCACGTCGACGCGAGACATCTCCAGCTGTGCGGGTATCCCCAGCCGGTCGTCGGGACGCCACCATGCCCAGCCGATCACCAGCATGCCCGCCGCGCCCGCACTGCCCAACAGGAAGGTTCTGCGCTTCACCATGATGTGGCCGCCGACATGCGTTGATCGAGTCACCGCGCATCCGGCGCATCACGCCGCGCGTCTCGACAATTCAATGTTTCAAACACAATCCGTCATTTCATTGCTGCTGCAATCACCTATATTAGTCACTGATATCGGCAACTGAGAACCTCAATGTGATATCGGTTTGAAACAAGCGCTGAAGACGCTGCCTGCTGCGGCCGGATGAATATGCGTGGCTGCCGGGACGCGAAGCGCGTCGTGCCAACCGCTTCGAACGCACCGCCAACCGGAGGTCGTTGATGCTTGTCGATGAGGTTCACGCGTTGCTGCTTGACCTTCCGGCTCCGTGGCGAGAAGCGTTCAAACGTCACGGTCTTGACCTGGCCGGTTCGGGCACGCCCGAGGAGACGGCGAATCGACTGGGCCGGCCGCTGCCGATCGACTGGGACGATCCCCGCATTCACGATCTCTGCGCGGACGCCACGCGCGCGATCGAGCCCGGCGACCCCGCGCGCAGCCTGATCTATCACATGCTGGCACTGTCCGAGTGCCCGTCGCCGGATGCCGGCGTACGTCTCGACGCGCTCGATTTGCTGGAGAACTACATCGCTTCGCTGGCGCCGTTGCCACCCGACTGGCAGACGCTGGACGTCGCGGTGCTGGCTTATCAGTACCGGCCGGCGCGCCGTACGGGACATCAGCAGCATGCGGATCTCGTGTTCTCGCGTCTCGGCATTGCACGCAACGGCGACACCGACGCATGCTACGACGAGCAGACCCGAAGCTTCGTGCCGCACGTGCGGGACGCGATCGAGCATGTCCGCGTAATGCCGGCGCGCTATGGCGCGTTTCTCGTCCGTCGGGTCACCGGTCCCGACACGCTCGCCCTGATCGAGGGCAGGCGAGCGGGCGACCATCAGCGAACTTTCATCGAGCCCGTGCGCAAGCTGTTTCCCGATGAATGCGTGCCCGGACGCCGGTTGACGTTGAAATATGGCCACCGCCATGTCAGCGAGAAGCTGAAGCGGGCCGCCGAGGCGCGCTGGGGCGTGCGGCCGTCGCCATCAGGCGATCTGTGTGCCGCGCCGTATGCGATCAGCTGCCAGGATCCAGGCACCGTCACGCCTGCCGGCCCGAGCGCTCCGTCGGTCGTCCTGAAGCGTTCGGGCGCAGGCGTGCTGTTGATGCCGGCCGCGCGGCCCCTGATCGAGCCCATGACTTCGGCCGACTTCGGGGTACACGGCTTTGGCGTACCGGCTCAATGGTGGCTGGTACCGCTCGCCAACCGGCGCTTCACGACGATGAGAATCATCACGAACCTGTGGAAGCTGGTGCTGGCCGCCATCGACGAGGTGCGGCAGCAATATTTTCCGCATTTCGCGCCCGGGTGGCTGCAATTTCCCGAACCCCGCAATGCACCGGAGTTCATCAACATCCGGCACAAGGCGCATGAGGACGGTACCTATACGGATATGCGCGCACATCCCGTCGACCGGCAGGCATTTCTCGGAGAGGTCGGCAAAGGCGGCTACCGCGCGCAGTTGTTTCTCGATCACTGCTCCGAAGGGGTCGTGACGATCCGTATCGCCGAGCTGGCGGAACGCGCCGTGCTCCCGGCCTATTCGGTCGTTGCCGCGCCGGATTTCTATCCGTACGCCGACCAGGCGGAACTGCAGCGCTGGTTCAAGGACCGGCGGATCGATCCGAAGTCGCAGTTCAGGAGCGGCTCGCCGATATCGCTCAGCGCCGAGCGACTCCCGGCCAATCCCGGCCACATCGATCCATTCAGCAACACGCAGGCGTTTTCGCCGCGGGACCGGACGGTCGCCGTCGCGTTCAGCCTGGCGGCACGCGCAACGCGCCGGAAGGACAGGGACGTGCATACGCCACGCATGACTTCGTTTCTGTCGGACGCGTCTTCGGGTGTCTTTGCGCCCGGCTGGGACGTCACCTATGCGGGCAACCGGCGGGGCATCTTCCTCGCGACCTTCGGGTTGGGCAGCCCGTTCGCCGAGGACATCAAGCTGTGCGCGGCCTCCAACAGCTTCTGGCCCGCCGTGAGTCCCGATGCGTCCAGGACCTTCAATCGGACCGACGCGCCGACCGCCATTCCCATGCTCGACCGCGAACTCGGGTTGCATCCGTGCCATCCGCTGGTCGCGCGTGGCGACGAGTCGAATACGCGGCGCGGATGGGACGGTGAATACGGCCCGTACCTGACGCCCGACGGCAGCGTGGATTACGCGGACATCGAGCGCTCGGACTACGTCGCCAACGCATTGCACGGCGAGGTGCTGTACGGCGCATTCGAGCACGTCGACTCGGCCGAGCTGATTCGTCGGATCAGTGCGTTGCGCCATGCCGTCGCTGCATGCGACAACGGACAAACACCTTCGCATACGAAGCTGTGGCTGGTATCCGCACGGGAACTCGGCGATTCGCCGGGTATTGCCGGACGCTATCGCTTTCTTTTTGTGCTTCCTGCTGCTGATGCCGCGGCGCCGACACAGCACACGCCGGGACGATTGCGCGTGCGCTACGGGGAGGCGATCCGTTGCGATGCGACCGACGCTCGGGTGATCGGGCCGGCGCTGCGCCGCGCACCGGGGCCCGACGCGCTCGGGCTTTACTGAGTGATGGCGATGGATGCGTGTGACGTGCTCGTCGTCGGCGACGGGCCTGCCGGATGCGCTGCTGCGATCGCTGCGGCGAGAGCGGGCGGCAACGTGTGGATGCTGGGCCGCGGGCGTTCGCGTACGGCGCCGGAATGCGTGTCCGGCGCCGCGCTCACGTTGCTCGATCGACTGGCGCCGAGGTTGGCCCGGCAACCGCATACATGGCTCGATGGTCGCGCCGATCCGCAGCAGGGGCGTGCAGTCATCCGCAGCCGCCTCGACGACGGCTTGCGTGCCGAGGCGCTGACCGCAGGCGTTCGCTACTCGCGTGCACCCGCCGGCGGACTTGCCGCGCGTGTCGAACGCGGAGCGGTCACGGGCATCACGCACGGCGACGGCGAGGTCGGCGCAAGTATCGTGATCGATGCGACCGGCATCAACGGCTGGCTGCGTCGCGCGATTCGGCTCGATGTGGCGACCGACTCTTCGCCGTTCTGGCTTCGCCGCGGCTATGCGCGCGGGCATGGGGCGCACCCCGGCACATACTGGACGATCGCGCATGGCGGCTGGCTATGGATGAAAGCAACTTCCACGTTTCGAATCTGGACGTCGCTATCGACGCTGCGCGATGGCGATATCGCGTGGCCAATCGACACGATGCCCGTCGGACCGGTGTGGCGCGAGTGCAGGCGCTGGCAGTGCGTGCACCAGACCGCGGGACCCGGCTATATCGTGTGCGGCGATGCGGCGGGCTATCTCGATCCCGCGACCGGCGATGGTCTGCGTTTTGCCGTCGCGTCCGGCCTGCGCGCGGGCGCAATGGCCATCGAGGTTTCACGTCATCCGGATCGGGCGGGCTTGCTGGCCGCGCTGTACCGCGACTGGGTGACGCAAAGCTACGAGTACAACAGAGCCGTGTTGGCGCAGAGTTATACGCGTGCGGGGCTGGATATCGGATGGCACGACGCAGCCCGTCGATCGGACTGCCTGCCGCTCGGCAGTTGATCCGCCGGACATGCAAAAAAGCCCGCCAGGAGACGGAACCTGGCGGGCTTGAAACACCGCGAGGACGAACCCGCGGCGGCCTGGAGAACTTCGGTGGTGCGGTACGACGCTATCGAATACGGCTACCACCGAGAGGAAGCATGGCGAAACTTACAGGCCCAGCTTGGCGATGACCTGGCCGCCAAGGTTGTTGATCGAGTTGGTCACGCTGGTGAGATCCTGGTGGGTCGATGCATCGACTTGAGTAACCGGAGCCGTGATGGTGTTGGGGCTGGCGAACGAGAATCCACTGCCGGTAGCGATGTTGTTGATACCGGCGTTCTGGAACACGCTACCACCGCTGACGGAAGCCATTTCCTTGCGGCTGAGTTCGTGGGCGCGGGACAGGTCGTTGATCATCAGTGTGAGCTTCCCCTGAAATTTCGCCTTCCAAGAGGTCGTGTATAAACTCGACGGAAAGGAAGGAAATCAGGCATGTTCAAGGTACCGAAACAGGTGTACACGGCGGAGTTCAAGGTTGCCGCCGTACA
>NZ_JAAGPO010000030.1:0-74215 GCF_017104825.1 Burkholderia sp. Ac-20345
TCTGAGCACGACCAATAGCTCGGTGAGTTCGATTTCGACGGGCTTGAGCACGACGGACAGCAACGTTTCGTCGCTGTCGACGTCGGTGTCGACGGGCCTGAGCACGACGACGAGCAGCGTGTCGTCGCTGTCGACGGGTCTGAGCACGACCAACAGTTCGGTGAGCTCGATCTCGACTGGCTTGAGCACGACGAACAGCACGGTTTCGTCGCTGTCGACGTCGGTCTCGACGGGCCTGAGCACGGCGACCAGCAGCGTGTCGTCGTTGTCGACGGGTCTGAGCACGACCAATAGTTCGGTGAGTTCGATCTCGACGGGCTTGAGCACGACGGACAGCAACGTTTCGTCGCTGTCGACGTCGGTGTCGACGGGCCTGAGCACGACGACGAGCAGCGTGTCGTCGCTGTCGACGGGTCTGAGCACGACCAACAGTTCGGTGAGCTCGATCTCGACTGGCTTGAGCACGACGAACAGCACGGTTTCGTCGCTGTCGACGTCGGTGTCGACGGGCCTGAGCACGGCGACGAGCAGCGTGTCGTCGTTGTCGACGGGTCTGAGCACGACCAACAGTTCGGTGAGCTCGATCTCGACTGGCCTGAGCACGGCGAACAGTAATGTTTCGTCGGTCTCGACGGGTCTGAGCACGACCAATAGCTCGGTGAGTTCGATTTCGACGGGCTTGAGCACGACGGACAGCAACGTTTCGTCGCTGTCGACGTCGGTGTCGACGGGCCTGAGCACGACGACGAGCAGCGTGTCGTCGCTGTCGACGGGTCTGAGCACGACCAACAGTTCGGTGAGCTCGATCTCGACTGGCTTGAGCACGACGAACAGCACGGTTTCGTCGCTGTCGACGTCGGTCTCGACGGGCCTGAGCACGGCGACCAGCAGCGTGTCGTCACTGTCGACGGGTCTGAGCACGACCAACAGTTCGGTGAGCTCGATCTCGACGGGCCTGAGCACGACGAACAGCAGCGTGTGGTCGTTGTCCACGGGGCTGAGCACAACCAGCAGCACCGTCACGTCGCTGTCCAGTGCGGTCAGCACCACGACATCGAATTTCTCGAGCCTGTCTGCGTCGCTTTCGTCGACTGTCACGTCGATCTCGACGGGCATCAGTACCGGCACCATTACTACGACCGGCAATGTCTCCGTCGGGGGCAATCTGTCGGTGGGCAGCGTGACGATCCTTTCGAGCGGGATAATCACGGGCGTCGCGGCAGGAACCAATACCACCGACGCGGTCAACGTGGGTCAGCTCACATCGCTGTCGACGGTGATTGCGAGCGAAATCGCGTCGGTTTCGACAGGCCTGAGCACGATGAACAGCAACATATCGTCGATCCCCAATTCGTCTGGCGGCGGATCCAGCGTTTCGCTGGCTTCGTTGTCGACTGCGGTCAGCGTGGTCAGCGCTAGCACCTCGACGTTGTCCACGTCGACGACCACGGGGCTCACGTCGCTGTCTACGGGCCTGTCGACTATGTCGAGCGGCTTGAGCGTGCTCGCTGCGACTAACGCCGCGGCCGCGAGTCAGGGGGCAACGCTCGGGATGAGCGTGGAAGGCGGCGGCGCTAACGGTACGCTCCAAACATTCGGCCCATCGGGTAGCACGCTGTCGACAGTGTCCGTGGTCGGCAACACGATTGCGAACGGTATCGATACGACGGCACTGGGGTTGGGCGCATCGGCAGGCACATCGACGACGAGTGCCACGGGGGCAACTGCATTCGGTGCGTACGCGCAGGCCAAGAGTGACAACACGACGGCCGTCGGGTATCGCTCGGTCGCCGACTTTGCAGGTTCCGTCGCAATCGGCTTCAACGCACATGCGACGGCCGACCCGACCACTGCCGTGGGTGCCAATACGCTGGCATCGGGTAATAACGCGGCTTCGTTTGGTGCGTCCGCCACTGCGACGGCGTCCAACGCAGTGGCACTCGGGGCCTTCTCGACGGCAACGGGGGCGAATTCGGTGGCACTCGGTGCGAACTCGATAGCTAGCGAGGACAACACGATCTCCATAGGTTCGCCGGGCAACGAGCGCCGCATCACCAACGTGGCGGCAGGCGTGAATCCGACGGATGCGGTCAACGTGTCGCAGCTCCAAAGCGTACAGGGTTCTGTCAACCACACGGCGCGTCTGGCATATGCGGGTATCGCGGGGGCGACGGCGCTCGGGATGATTCCCGAGGTCGATCCCGGTAAGCAATTTGCGATGGGGATCGGCACGGCCAGCTACCAGGGTTATCAGGCCATGGCGATCGGCTTCAGCGCGCGTGTCACGCAGAACCTGAAAATCAAGGGCGGTGCAAGCATCTCAGGTTCGGGAAGTGTGTATGGAGCCGGCGTGTCGTATCAGTGGTAATGGAGTGTCCGACAGGCTGGCGCGTATCGGGTGCGAGGTCAGCCGACCTCGCACTCGGCGAAGGAGTCCGTCGACAGACGAATGAACTGTCCCACGCCATTTGCTGATGGCAACGAGATATCAAATTAATGAGGAACAACAGATGAGGATCGGCTTATCGGTACTCACACATGCGGGGCAAAACATCTGGGAGAACGGCCTCGGTCAGAACGTGATTTTTTTGTCGAGGTTGTTCAAACAATTGTCGTTCGTGCGCGACGTTGTCCTGCTAGATAGTGGTGACCAGGGCGTGATGCCGGACGACGTCGTCCTTGGCGATCTGCGGCTGCGAGTGATGAAGCCGCGCGATGCGACGGAACACGTAGACGTCGTAATCGAGATGGCGGGCGGCCTCGATGTCGAATGGCTCGACTACATGCGCGCGCGCGGGGTAAAGGTCGTATTTCTGGCTTGCGGGCAACCCTATGCAGCGCTCATCGAGCCGATTTTGTTCTCCAAGGGAGGATATGCGGCTCGAGCCGATCGGTGCGATATGGTCTGGATTTTGCCCAAGGACAGACGGTTTACGGGCATGCTCGAGGCGATCCATCGCTGTCCGGTCGTGGAGGTGCCGTACTTGTGGAGTTCCGAGTTTATTGATCGACGCATCGCCACGCTCGAGCAGCACGGGCTGCAATTTGGCTTCAATACGTCAGAGGGCGCAACCGATTCGGTGCCGCTGAATGTGGCCATTTTCGAGCCCAATATCTCGGTGGTGAAGAATTGTGCCATCCCGATGCTCGTGTGCGATGAAGCATATCGCGGCAACCCGTCCGCGATCGCGAGTATGCGGGTGCTAAACAGCATTCATATGGCCGACCATCCCACCTTCAATTATCTCGCCAACTCGCTGGAAATCGTCAAAGCGGGGCGTGCGCTATTCGAGGGCCGCCACGATTTCCCGGCCTACATGGCTCAGCACGCCAACGCAGTAGTGAGTCACCAGTGGCACAACGATCAGAACTACCTGTACATGGATGCGCTCTATGGCGGCTATCCTCTGATCCACAATTCCGAGTGGCTGGGAGGTCGAGTCGGCTACTACTATCCGCACTTCAAGGCGAGTGCCGGCGCACTCCAACTGCTTCATGCTGCATGCCACCACAGGGAAAATCTTCCCACTTATCAGCGTGACGCACGCGAGTTCCTCGTGGAACTCGCGCCTGATGCTGAGGATAACAAGCGAGCCTATACGCTGCTGTTGCTAGCCCTTCACGATGCTCGTAGGGGAGGCTCGTGTTGAGTATGAGCAGACGCAATTTGAAAGTCGGCGTGACACTGTATGTGCGGCAGGGGCAACAGTCACTTTGGGAAAACGGCATATTCCAGAATTGCTTCTTTCTGACCCAGTTGCTTGCGCGCTCGCCCGCTATCGAATCGGCGTTTATCGTCAACGGCGGTGATGGCGATCCGGCTCAGGCCGGCGATTTTCTGGCGCTCGCGCCGGTGCCGGTGATCGACCTCGCGACGGCGATGGAACAGCTCGACATTGTCATCGAGCTGAGCGCGCAGCTCAGTCCGGACTGGGCTCGAGAATTTCGCTCGCGCGGCGGACGAGTCGTGGGCATGCGAGTCGCGAACGACTACTGCATCGATATCGAACGCACGATGTTCGGCAAGCAGCACGGGATGGTTATATCCGGAACGCCATACGACGTGATCTGGACGTTACCCGCATTCGAGCACACCTGTGCCGACTACTATCGAAGTGCGCATCGCGCCCCCGTTCGCGTCATGCAGCACCTGTGGAGTCCGATGCTTGTCGAGCAGACGCTGCGTGCAGCCGGGCATACAGAATTTGGTTACGTGGCCGGACGGAGAAAATGGCGCCTGGCAATCATGGAGCCCAATCTGTGCATGGTAAAGACGAGTTTCGTCCCCATGCTCGTTGCCGATTTGGCACACCGCGCCGATCCGCGCATGATTCAGTATCTGCGTGTCTACAACACGCACGGATTCATCAACAACCCTGCCTTTGTGAACTTTGCCAGAGGACTTGATCTGATCCGCCACGGTATTGGAACCTTCGAGGGACGCTTTCCAGTGTTCCAGATAATGGGAAATGAAGCCGACGCAATTGTCGCGCATCACTGGGAGAACGCACAGAACTATTTGTATTACGAAGCACTATACGGTGGCTTTCCTCTGATTCATAACTCTGACTTGATTGGGCAATGCGGTTATCGCTATCGTGACTTCGACTGCCATGATGGAGCAGGCGCTTTGCGGCGGGCCTTTCTGGAGCACGACATGCGGCTCGACGACTATCGACGAACCGCTCGTGAGTTTCTAGACATGCTGGATCCGGAATCTGACCAGAACGTGCTGACCTACACACAGGCTCTGTTGGAACTGGAACCCCGCAGGACGGAGTATCGAGCATGAACGCAGCACGGCATATGCCGTACCCGATGTGGCGGCGGCTTCACCGGTTGTTTATCGTCGTGAATCTGATCGAGTGCATGTCGCGGGGGATTTATGCCCAGCCGATTTCCTCACAGTCATTGGTGCCGGACATGCCCGCCTCGCCAGAGAATCTGCTTGCTCAGGCGGCGGCGCAAGTGGGTGTGAAACGCTGCCTATCCGCAGTGAATCAGGTTTCGTCGCGCGCGCTCACTGGAACGATCAAGCACGACATCGTCATCGACTGGGACCATCTTCGCCCAGATCAGGGCCCGCTTTTCTCATTGACCGGACTGGAATTCAATGGAGCTTCCGCACTGCTGTCACTCTCCACGGCGCCCATGCAGGGTGGCAACTGCGCGATTCTGGTCGAACGGGTTTCTAGTGCCGCGACACCGTGCCGCAACGTGGCGAACAGCGAATTACGTGGATACCGCGCGACGGCGCTCGTGCGATCGGTAACTGTATATACGACGCCGGCACGGCCAACCGAAACGGTCACGCTGGTCGAGACTCCGCCATCTTGTCTGATCCTGCGACGGCAAGTCGATTACAGCTGGCCGGGCTCGCCCTGATGAATGATTGAATGACTGCATACATGAAAGATATCCTCACCACGAAATTCGACTTCTCGAGCCAGATTGAGCGCCGCGGATTGCGCATCGGCATCACGATCGGTCTACGCGAAGAGGGCGAGAGCTTATGGGTAAACGGTATCAAGCAGAATGCGCTTTATCTCGCGCGAATGTTCAGCCAGTCGCCGCGTGGTCACCGGGTAATGCTCGTCAACACGACAACGGTTCACGTGACGAACTCACTGCCGTGGGATCAAAAAACGTTCCCGACCTATTCCTTCACAGACGTGAAAGATGAACTGGACGTGCTGATCGAACTCGGTGGACAGATCAGCGCTGAACAGACCGCTTGGCTGAGGGCCAGTGGAACGCGGATCGTCAGCTATTGCTGCGGACCTGAATACGTGCAGAACATGGAGGCCATGATTTTCTCGCGTGGCGACGGCGGGATATTTATCAACGAAGGATATGACGAGATTTGGGTGATTCCGCAGATCGTCGAGACCAGTTGGCACTTCTTTTCGACCTTGCGCCGGAAGCCGGTCCGCGCTGTACCGTTCGTCTGGGATCCGATGTGTCTGGAAGCGCAAGCGTCCGGGTTGCCCGATGGCGGGACTTACCGCCCGCGGGTAGGGCCACGCCGGCTGACGGTCATGGAGCCAAACTTCGACGTGTTGAAGTTCTGCCTTTATCCGATGTTGATCGCAGACTGCGCCTTTCGGCAAATCGGTGAAGAGATCGGCTATCTGAATGTGACCAATTCGGAACACCTGGCCAAGTACAGCGCGATGTTCGCAAGCATCGCCCATACACTCGATATGGTGCGTACACATCGAGCCTCTTTCCTCGGCCGCTTCGATACGCCTCAATTCCTGGCGAACCACAGCGACATCGTGATTTCGCATCAATGGGGGCTGGCACTGAACTACTTCTATTTTGATGTTTGCTGGCAAGGATATCCGCTTGTTCACAATGCTCATCTATGTCGCGACCTAGGATATTTTTATCCGGACAACAACATCGAAGAGGGTGCGCGCCAGCTCGTCCGCGCGGTACGTCATCACGACGAAAGCTGGGAAGCTTACCGAAAGAAGCAGAGAGACGTGATTGGAGCTTATCTGGCCACCAACCCCGATGTTGTTCGCGTATACGACGCATTGCTCGACCAATTGGTGACTTCGCCAGCCACTCAATGAAGGTTGCGAACGTCCGAAATGCAGATTGGAACCCGTTGCAACACACTTGCGAGAATGACCTTTGATATCGTCGACGCCGTTGGCCGCCCCATTGACGAGGTCATTGCAGCATTTTCAGGGCCTGTCCTCGTGCAGCTTGGCGCAAAGTTCGGATTGTCTCAGGCTATCCTTGTCGAACTGACGCGCCAAACCGGAACGGCGCTTGCCATCGCACTTATTTCCCGGTGCATAGAGTCGCATCGCGCGTTGCTCGACGCTGTCATGTCTCCGGAGGTGAATGCTCGGGTAATCGAACGATTGGGTGAACTGACGGCAACGACCATGGCGCTCAAGAAGCTCGAAGCTGAAGGGTTTGCCGCTCTGGCGATGGCCATGGGAGGCGAGCCCGCAGGGCTCAGCGATATCGTGTCGGCCCGCACCGGGGTGCCGGTGCAAGCGACACGCGCCTGGACCGGTATCGTCTCTGCAGTGCTTTTTGGACAACTTAAACGTCATGTATTGTTGGAACCGACAAGTGACGCGGATGTCATGCAGCGCATTTTGATGCCGCACTGGCCCGCAATGGCCGACCAGGTGGATGATGGCCTAGCCAGCGCGTTGGGATTCGAGCAGCGGAGTCAGTTCGTTGAGGCCATCTCCAATGCACACCGGAGACTGCAGCAGGATGCATCTGTCATTGATGCTTCGGAGGAACCGAACCTGAGTCGCGCCGATCTCGGAGAGCGCGGTGCGAACACGGGGGCGGCTATATCTGCACGCCGAGGCTTGGTAACCGGTTTGATGACAGGCGCTGCAACGATGACGATCGCAACGTATGCGCTCGTATATTGGGGCGTCTTGCCCATGCCGTCACAGTCAGTGAGGGCCATATGCAAGTCGATGGGCATCGCGTTACCTCCACACGTGAGTGTGCCTTCCACGGCAGCAGTCGACATCCCGGTTGTCCATACGGCGTCCGTTGCAGCATCGGCAGCGGCGTCGTCGGCCGCTGCGTTGGACGCAAACAGTGGCAAAAGGCCGGAGGTGGTACCCGGTAACGGTCTCTCGCCCGCGTTGTCTAGCGTGTTGCGATGATGCGCGTGATGTGGCGAGTTCCGTTACCGAATTACCGACGGCTATGCGTGCGTGATGTGCACGCGCATCGATAGAGAAGTCGGCACGTTGATGCCATGAATAATTTTCCGCTGCGAATCATTCGCCATACTACTTATCAAGGATTGTGTTGAAATGACTGATTCTGCTGCCGTATGTGAGAGCGGTTCAATCCTGGTTCTCGTCGCGATCGACGATAACGATCAGGCGTGGTACGAGATGTTGATTCCCTTCATTCTCTCGCTTCGTGCGACGGACTATACCGGACGCCTCGGAGTGATCGGATATGGCCTGAGCGCACGTAAACAGGAAATTCTGCGCGGAGAGGGCATCGAACTCTATAAGTCCGTCGAGATTGGTGACTTGGCCTACGATCGATTCACGTCCGCGGCGCGCGTGATCGCCGATGATCCCAGCATCGAAGCGGTCGCGCTGTATGACGCCGATATCTGGTTTCCCGGGCCGGGTTTCGACGTGTTCGAGCAGGTTGTTGACGACGGATGTGTGTATGTGGCGCCCGATCCGCTTTTCTGCACGTTTATTACGGATCCATTGACCGGCCCGCGTCGTGAGGAACTCGCACAGCAGTGCGTCGGGCAATTGATAGAACGGCTGGGCGGTGCGCTGCAGGCCGGATTGGTGGTGGGGCGACGCACGGCCTGGGAGCGATTCGGGAGCTACGTTCGTGACTGTGTTTCCCGGATTAATGAAGACTTTGTTTCCATCTACGGCCTTGATACGACCTTTTTGCATTTGTGGGGCGCCGCCGGTGGCGTGAGCCTGCTCGGACCCGAACAGAACTTCGTGAGCAAGTGGGGCTTGCACGAGCGTCATGATCTGGGAATCGGTTCGGTGTCGTTCGAACATAACGGCAAGCTGGTGCGTGCATTGCACATGACGGGTGATGTGCGATTCCACCTGAACAGGTGGCGCTATCTCACGCGCCACCACGCTGCGGCTCTCGAGCAAGGCGCGAGACTGAGTCTACCGGTTCCAGACGGGATGGATGTGCTGACGCCGATTGATCTGGCAGGCCTGCAGCTTTCGCGTTTCCGTGAGTTGGGACTCGAACCGATTGCAGCACGCGTCGATCGCTTTCGTGACGTTGCGATTTCTATCGGCGATGTGGCGCCGGGTGCTGCGGGGCTGTCAATCAGCGCTTGGGGAGCTCACGAGATCGAGTTCGATTCCACTTGTGCCGGGGGCATGCTGGAGTTGAACGTGACGCACCTATCCGGGCAGCCGTCGTGCGTGCACGCCCAGGTAGCACGGGACGGCATCGCCTACCCGTTGCAGGTTCCACAGAATGCCAGCCTGTCGGTGTGCTCCGGTAACCGTTTGATGCTGCGCGCACTGGCTCTTCCAGGACAAAAGTGTCACGTCCAGTGGAATATCGCGATTCGGGTGAATGCCGGGGATTCCGGTGAAGCGGAGAGACATGAACCTGCCGAGGATGCGTTCGCGGCACGACCGAGCTGAACCACTATCTGATCTCGCTTCAGCATGATGACTGCTACTCGCGAGTAAAGCACCAGTCGAGGATATAGAGGGGAATGGGATTGATGGACAAATTGCTGGCTCGAATTGGGCATGGGCACGGTGGAATCGACCAGGTGCATGTGCAATTGTTGCTGGACGATGCAGGACGCGTGCAGTGCGTGCGAATCAAGAGGAGTAGCGGCGATTCGACAATCGACGGAATGGCAATCCGGGAATTGGAAAGCACGAGATATCCGCACCCTCGGTTGGGGAAGAAGACAGTGCGCCGCTGGCACGACGTCGTATGGACGAGTGGTTTCAGAGGCCAACATACCAGGAACACGTAACAAATGAACAATCGACTCTATACCATTGCCGGTATCGTGCTGATCACGTTGAGCGCTGGCATTCATGCCTCTCCAGACGACGTGGGGACGCTGGAAGCCGCAGCCGGTAGCGTTCCGATTCCGTCGGCCGATGCACGTATGCTCGAGGAATTGATCGACGACCAGGGCGACGTGAGGTTCTCGATTTCATACCCGGCGTCAGGTGGAAGACCCGCACACCGGAGTTCATTCATTCACGTCGAGGATCAGAGTTCCGTCGACACTTCGGCGTGTACGATCGTTACGCGCGTCATGCGTCAGCGTGATAGCGCCCCCTCCGCTAGCCATCGGTCGGTCTTACGGTTGACTGACGTTACGCGCATGCAGATCACGACGATGGCTGCAGTGTCATATTCTTCCAGCGGCAGGCAACCTGCACCGGGCACCCCGCTGAATGTGGTCGATCCGGACATCCAGGTCGTTGCGCTCGACCTGCGCGGCACCGCGGACCGGGGAATTTTCATGTTCCGCTCGATTGAGCCGGCACGTCGATTTCTTGCCGTCCTGCAGCGCGTGGTACCCCGGTGCGGAGGTCGCAATGAGTGAGAATGCCGGCGTGGCCCGGCAGCCGGTGAAACTGGCCATCGTTACGCCGATGTATGGTGGCGCCTGCATGGCCAACTACTGTGTCGGAATGGTCGACCTCGGTCGACAACTAGCCGAGGCCGGCGTTCCATTCGATTTCTATACGGTATCCAACGAGAGTCTTGTTCAACGAGCCAGGAATGTCCTGCTGCATTGGGCTCTCAAGGCGCCAGACATCACACACATCTTGATGGTGGATGCCGACATCGGCTTTGAACCGCGAGACGTACTGCGCCTTTTGGATCTCGACGTCGATTTTGTCTGCGGCGCATACTCGCGCAAGCATATCGAATGGGGCCGCGTGCGTGCCGCGGTCCAGGCTGGCGCCACCAACATCGACGAGCATGCGGGGTCGACCTTCGTGCATGGAATGGATGGCCTAGTGGACGTTAGCCGTATCCGGGATCAGCCGTTGATCGAAATTCGCCGTGCCGGTACGGGCTTCATGTTGGTGCGCAGATCGGTCTTCATGACGCTCACGCATTCCGGTCGCCTCGACACTTACCGGAACCGTCAAATCCTCTTGTCCCAGGAGCAGGTGACGCAGGGCGACCGGATCACGGCGTTTTTCCATTGTCCGCTCGATTCGAATGAGGATGATCTTATCTCCGAAGACTATTACTTCTGCGATTCATGGCGAAATACCGGGGGGAAAATCTTCCTGGCGCCATGGGTGAGACTGTCCCACTACGGAACCTGGAGCTTCCGCTGAGGGTTCAGCGAATGAGAGCGACCCGAATATTGATGCGACACCCATCGCGGCGGGAAGTGCGTGAAGAGCTGCAGCCGAATCATGCCCAAATCGCGTGATGAGAGAACGATACAACAGCCCTTGGTACCCGACGTTGAAGCTCTCTACTGGCCGGCGGAATTTACGCGGTGGGATCCGTTCCGGGAACAGGTGAGGCGTGATCTCGACGGACTTGTCGGGGATATGAGAGAAACCAGCCAATGAAAAATATCAATGTTGCTACGGCATTGAACTCCGCACTTTCCGGTGTCGTACTGGACCAGTTGTCCCAGAGGTTCGGGCTTGCGCCGGACGTGCTCGACCGAGCGGTGACGACTGCCACCTCAGGGTTCGTCGCCGCGCTCATGATGGTTGGCGCAACCGCTGACGGTGCATCGCGCTTAATGGCAGCCGTCATGGACACCCGCACCAACGCACGAATTGTCGAGCAACTGCAAGGCTTGTCGGCAACGACGATTGGGGTGACGGAGATTGAGGCGAGCGGTCAGATGTTTGCTCTCGGGTGTTTCACTGCGTCGATTACGAAGATTGCGGACCTCGTTGTCCATCAGTGCGGTGTGCCACCTCAGACTGCCGTTGCGTTGACCGCGGTGGTCTCCGGTGTCCTGGGAGGTCTTCTCAAACATCACATGCTCATTGAACAAGGATCGATCGACGAGCTGACGCAATTGCTCGATGCTCAATGGTCGTTGATCGAATCGCGGCTGACTGACGAAATTGCAATTGAGCTCGGGTTCTGCAACGCTGTCGAGTTTCGCGACGCGATTCAACCCAGGCTGCGCGCGGTTGCGCACGACGTGCCGCTCGAATCGACGCAATCGTCGAGAACGAGGCAGCGGTCGAATGTGTTCCGGTCGCTCGCTTGCCGCCCGAGCCACTGTGTGAACCTGGAGAGTCATCCGAGCGAACGCTTCGTTTCTGGCGTGCTGCTGGGATTTTTCGTCAGTATGATCGTCGTCGTGGCGATCGCCTATTTGGGCGACCAGTGGGGTCTTCTGGGCGAAAGCAGCGCATATCTTTGCTTCGGCGTAGCGGCTGGCATTTCGGCTGGGCTGCTGCTCGTGGGGCCCATGCTGCAGCGCAGCGTATGGCGCCATGGGCGCGACATCTTCACTTCGGACATCGACTTGAATCAGGCTATCCTCGGCCGGGTTGTCGGACTTGTCGCGGGTCTCGTGACCGGTGCAGCGTTTGCCGCCTCGTGGTACTGATACGTGTCAGAAACCAGAAAGCACGTTGACGTGCCCGTACGGTCGATTTGGCATGGTCGGCGGCGTGATGACTAAGTGATCTGAAAGTACCCATATAGTCGAATAAGGCTTGGCACGCACTGTTCCATCAAGTGTGTCTTTCTCTCGTTTTCGTGCTTTACCTAGTCGATAGGGAAGGCGCGTTTTTTTGCTCGTCTGCCCGCGCTGATGGTTGCGACGGGTTCGGCGCGTCGTTGCGTGTTCCCCTGATGTGGAGGCACGAACCGAAATGGTTATATGAAAGATATCGGTCAAGTCGATCTCGTTCTGGAATTGGAGTCGATAGTGTCAGATTCCGTACTGGAGCAGATCTCCGGGAAATTCGGGCTTTCGACCGATGCACTTCGTCGTATCGTGCGCAACTCGGCACCAGCGCTCGTGGCTGCGGTCATGGCAGCTGGCGCGACTGCCCACGGCGCGGAGAAAGTACTGGCCGCAGTCATGGCGCCGGGCAGTAACGACGCGATCGCCGAGTGGCTTCAAGTGCTATTGGCTTCGCCTTCGGGACTCTGGGCGCTCGAGGCGGCAGGGCAGTTATTTGCACGTACGTGTTTGGGTGTATCCATGGGCGAGCTAGGTGACTTTGTCGCTGACCATGCCGGTGTCCCCGCTCAGTCTGCGTTTGCGTTGAATGCCGTGATGACGAGCATTATGTCGGGGGTTCTCAAGCACTATTTGCTTATCGAAGCTCGCATGGCCGCTGATCTGACGCAGTTGCTTGCTGACCAGTGGCCGTTACTCGAGTCTCGGTTGACGGACCGACTTGCACGAGTGCTTGGATTCGACGACGTCGACGCGTTCCGCGACACGATTCCGGCTCAGTTGCGTATACTCGCATGCAGGCAACAACAGCGTGCAGCATGGCCCCCTGAATGCGATAACGATCTAGTCGATCCACAGTCATTATCCGGGATTGTTTCGAGAAGCGCCTATGCGGTGCGCGGCCGAAGGACATGGCCCATGGTCGTGGTATTCGTCGCATCCTTGACAGGGGCCGCGGTTGCGGCGCTTATACCCATCCATTGGCAGCTTCCTTTCTCCGCGCACACCGCGCAAGTATCCGGGGTGCCCGATCGGCCGTCCCCACAATCGCCGCCGTCTTGGTCGGCGAGGGGCGGCTGCCGTACGAGTGTGAACGATGCGATATCGGGCTCAATCATCACAGGTGACGCACGGAATGCGCTCGTCTCGTCGGTTCCAGCGTCCGCGGCGGCCGTGTTGTCCGGGCCTGCTCTCCCATCCGCGCACGCGCAATACTCGCATTTCGCATTTCGTGTCAGTCGTATGAGCATGCTTGCGTTGTCTGCGATCGTTGCGACGGATGATGACAAAGAGCGCTTGCTACATGACGTCGGATTATCAATGGGTTCCCGTAATTTCACCGCCGATGTGACGGTGGATCCAGCGGTTCGAGCGCAGTGGATGGGCCATCTGCAGGCGCTTATCCCGTTAATGCGGGTGCCCCGTGCAGATGTGGTGATAGACGGGACGCATATCGAACTGGGCGGGGCGGCGGCTGATCTGCGGCAACGCTGGCTGCCCCGTATGCGTGAGATTTTTGGTCCGTCATGGCAGATCACTGCATTCGATCTGGAAAGCGAACGAGCGAAAGCTACGGCATCGTTCAGGCGCGCGCTCGACGGCCGAGTGCATGGCGCTTCGTGTGAGGCGCTCGACGGAGTGCTCAATATGCAGGTGGTTACCTTCGCTAGGGGAAGCGGTCACATACCCGCAACGGCAGTCGAGAACTTGCGCGAATCAGCCCACCTGTTGAACCTCTGTGCTGCCAGAAGGCAGATCGTGCGCCTGGAGATCCAGTCGTTTTCGGACAATACAGGCGACAACGAGTCGAACCTCAAACTGTCTGTGAAACGGGCGGAAGCGGTTCGCACATTTCTTGTCCAGGAGGGCGTGCCGGCCGAAAATTTGATTGCTCGGGGTTACGGTTCATCTCGCCCGCGTGCAAGCGATCTGACCGAACGCGGACGATTCGAGAACCGACGCATCGTCTTCGTCGTACGCAAGTGAGGGCGGCCATGGGAAGCACCAACGTTGACGAAATGAATAAGTTGAGAGGGGGGGCTCGTGCAGACGACATACCGGCGCTATGAGACGCAAAACACCGGGTCTGCCTCCCGCAACGATCGGGTCGCATGGGGCGATACGGTCGACTTATTATGAGCTTCGATATGTTGCTGAATCGATCGGACCCCACGTTCTGCGCAGTGGGCGAACTAGGAAGGCTTGACGAGAACGTGGATTCCATATTCGGAGCCGCCCGGACCCATCACGTGAGACGGGAGTTCGAGGCCGCCAGAAAACTCTACGCGCAAATCGGTGAACGCCAACCGTTCGATTTCAATGCAGCGCTCCAGGAATTGAGTTGCGCGATTGAAGTCTGCGACTGGCGGCGCTATGATCATCTGCAGCGTGTCGTCCACGGGATGGCACACTTCAATACAGGATGGGCGCTAGGGGAAACCAGCCTGGCCTCGCCCTACTTCGATGCGGCGATTCAGCGTGCATGTGCCGAACGTCATGCGCGCTTCGTATTGGACACGATAGGCGTCACCCGATTGCCCAACACGGCAAGCATGCTGCGCACGCCAACAGCGAGGCGTCTTCGCATCGGTTTTTTGGGCGAAGATTTCTATTCTCAGGCGACCGCTTATCTGATGGCTGGGGTGATCGAGGCTCATGACAGAGATCGCTTCGAGTACATTGCGTGGGATATGCATCCAGAACCGCCCAATGACGCGATGCGAGCGCGCCTCACTCGCGCTTTCGATCGCTTCGTGGCGGTGGGCGATATGGATAGTCGAGCAATTGCTACCCTGATTGCGAACGAGTCTCTCGATATTCTCGTCTATATTCAGGCACCTACCAACCGTGGCGTCGAGGTTCTCGCTCATCGCGTTGCGTCGGTTCAGATCGCGTGGCTCTACTACCCGGGTCCCATCGCTGCTCCGCTCGTCGACGTTCTTATCGCGGATGCAATCGTGATTCCACCGCACCTGGAGCACCACTATCCGTGCCGCGTACTCAGATTATCGGGTTGCTATCAACCTAACGATCATCGACGCCCACTTCCCGATACTGCATCGCGTGCGGACTTCGGCATTCCAGACGATGCCTTTGTGCTAGCGAACTTCGGCCAGTCCTATAAGATTACTCCACAGGTGTTCGACATCTGGTGTGCGCTGCTGCGCCGCTATCCGCAATGCGTGCTGTGGCTACTCGCCGCGCATGCGGAGGTTCGCACGAACCTGAGACTCGAGGCTGGCATCCGAGGTGTCGATCCAGCGCGTCTGCATTTTGCCAGCCCTGACGTCGCAGGGGTGCATCTTGCTCGCCTTTCGTTATCCGACGTTGTGGCTGATACTTGGCCCTATGGCGGCCATACGTTGACGAGCGACGCATTGTGGGCCGGTACCCCCGTCGTGACTTGTGCCGGGGAAACCTTTGCGTCACGCGTTGCGGCTTCGCTATTGCATGATATCGGTTTGCCGGATCTTGTTGCATATGATCCGACATCCTATGAAACCTGCCTGGCAGGTCTAATCGAAGCACCTCGTCGTGCGCGCGAACTAACTGCGTGGTTGACATCGAGCCGCGATCGGCACGCGCTGTTTGACAGTACCGACTACGCGCGTCGACTCGAGGAACTCTGGACCTTGGTGGTCGGAGACATGGCGTCGGTTGGTACGCTGGGTCCGCCGTCGGCGGAGACGCTCGAGTGATAGTGAATGGCGTGTGACGAATCTTGTGTCCGACGCATCGGCCGTGCGATCCAAAAATATTATTTTCAAAGCTGGTTTATACAGGGTAGATATGTCGGGTAACTCTTGCAGCGTGTTCAACGAATTGTATGTGGAAATGGTGAAGAAGATCGGGCCGCGATCCATTCTCGACATTGGTGCCGGCCAAGGAAAATATGCGGATCTTACGCGTCAGGCCGGCATTGATGCGCATGTCACAGCGACCGAGATCGTCCAGCACTACGTCGCCGATTACGGATTGCGCGAGAAATATGATGATGTTCTGGTTATGGATGCAGCGGATATGGTTGCCGATCCTGTCTATAGAAATCGACTCTATGATCTTGCCATAATTGGAGATTGTATCGAGCACATCCCAAAGTCTCGCGCATTGGATCTGCTGAATTTTTTGACGTATCGATGCGCGTATATCGTGGTGATCGCGCCGGAATTTCTGTATTACGACGTGAGCGACATGGAGCATTCGGAGGCCCACATATCTGTGTGGTCCGAACACGATTTCGGATGGCACGATCGATGGGCGTTCATGCGCAGCGAATTCATGCAGATCTTCATCATGAGAGGCTATCAGCCTTATTCCATTTCCCTCGAGGGGCTGATTGGGAGCATTAACACCAGGTCTGTTCCCGTTCTCAGGCAGGACGGTAGTGCGCTGAAGCCGGCGCACCTGGAGGTGCGGATTCGGCAGAGTATTGAGTTAGGTGATGGTACTCCTTATACATTCCGACACGGATGACTGAGAAACAATAGGGGCAGGGTTGTCTCGGTTACGTTTTCGGCGCTGAATAGTTAGTTTCTTGAGTTACTCGAAGCAACGCTCCAGGCAGACCGTCGCGCGATCATCCGGATTTATCGTGTGGATCTGCTAGATCGGGGCGGCATTTATTATCCTTCTGCGCACTACGATGACAACTCTTTGCCTGAGTATTCTCGAACATAATGAACCAGAGGTGATCAATAATCATCGGCACTACTGTTCGCGGATGGGGTATGAGCACGCGGAGGTGTCGACTGTTGGTCTTCAGAGTGCCGCACATCGGGTTCTCTATAAATATGAGCTGATTCTGCATTATCTTCGGAGACTGCCGGAGCAGGCGCTTCTAGTATGTGCGTCGGAAGATTGTGTATTTTTTGGCATGTATCCTGTCGAAAACATGGCCGAGGGACGCGATCATCTCCTGATGAGTATTGATGGAGAAGGCTACGACAGACAGGTTGCCGTCCAGGTCTGGCGCAACACGGCGACGATACGCGCGATGATCTCCGGTTTCATCTCACGGGCCAAAGTAACTGCAGGGCTTGCTGACGAACGGGAACTCCATACAGAATTGGAGTATGTGCCTCCGTACATGCAACTCGCTGGAAATTATTGTGCCATAATATGCAACGTGCGACGTCAGCCATCGTGGGCGCAATATGCGAACATATGGGTACTCGTGCTGTCTGATGTTGCTCTATACTGCGGAACGCATCCGCGCTTTCGTGCAGCGCTATTCGAGCACGTAAACGACTGGCAGCAAAAGAGTGTGCCCCTGATGGAGTTTCCGGAGCCGATTGACGTTGGTCGGGGTGATTTCAGCGTTTACAACCCCGGGCGAGCGTTGGCAATCGTCATGTACTACACGCCGAACATCCGCAAGTATGGTGCGATTGCGGAAGTCAATTTTTTGCGCTATTGCAGACGAAACAACTATACGCTTTATGTGTATCGCGTCACACCTGCTGAAGCTGAACCAGGCGTAACAGGTGCATGGCTTAAACCCTGGTTAATAAGAAAGCACCTGTGTTGTCATGAATGGATGATGTGGATCGACTCGGACATTCTTTTTGTCGATCAACAAAAGAAAATCGAACCGCTTCTGAAGAATCGAGACATCGTTGTTGCTCACGACATCGGGCCCTGGGTCGTCAATAGCGGCGTACTCGGGTTTCGCCAGACAAGCGGGAACATCGAGTTGCTAAATGAAATCCTTGATGCTATCCAGACGGTGCCGGACAAATCGAGCACATACGCGAGCGGTGGGGATCAAACGATCATCGCCGATCTCCTTACGTGCCGGCTGGACTGGGATCTTGACGCTGGACAGGACTTGATCGGTTTGAATACGCCATGGTTCTTCCACAACGATTCCAGCCTGATGGCTCATTTCTTCGGCATGACCACTGAGGTCCGTGCCATGCTGATGCTCGCTCAGGAGCGGTCGAATATGCAGTCCAGTGTGCTGAGACGTGCCTAATAACCTTTAACAAGATGAACAATTAGGCTGCTTACGCTTGATGAATCGTGTTAGCCTTTTCATCGTTTTGACAAAAAAGCGCATGGTCAAATCGTGTATTTGACGACGAATGCTGGGCATTTATCGACCGATGTTCGCTCCTTCCCCCGGAGCCACGGCGACTTCGTGATCGCAGGCGCACCGTTGGAAAGTCGTGGGGCTTTCCGGCATTCTTCTTGTCGCGAACTGGGACCCGTTGATACTTTCTCCCCGAACTCTTGAACCTACTCGCGGATTTTCGCTTCACAAGATCCTTTCGGCTCTCGAATTGTGCGGCTGCTATGCACTGGACGTCGAAGAACTGGAGTGGGTTTGTCGCAACGCGCGTGGCAAATCTTCGAGATTGGGCCTACTGGTCCTACAGAAGATTCTCGGGCAGATGCGCTACTTTTCCTGCCTCGACGTCATTTCTAAAGCCGTCGTTGAGCCCAAGCGAATGGGTCGACATTGACGCGGAAAACGAATTCGGCCGAGACCGTGCCAAGTCACCTGCGCTATTCCGTCATTACGTGGCAACTCAAGAGTTTCTCGACGTCCGGTTTGCGGTACCGATACCAATCAAATTGCGGTAAGTGCAGAGTACGACGATGCCGAAACGATGGGGCAGCCGGTGTACCTTACCAATGTCGCCCTCGATAGCGGTCAACGAGGAACTGAAAGATTGGATGCCGGTATTCGACAGGATGGTCTTTACCTCGCGTACGCTGCAGGATTTTTGATTCCAGAAGGACACCTGCCATGTAGTCAGCCATGTATCAACCAGCTCGATGATTCGAATAACAGTGAACAGCGATCCGGTCGTGGATCTGCGCAATGCGACGCTATGTGCGGCCGACTCGATCCATCCGGCGCTCGCCGCGCGTGCGCTAGACATATCGGCAGCATAATGTAGCTTCGCCGATGCGATCCTCTTCACCCGCGAGACGGTGCCGACCAGGGCACGCACCGTGCTGATTCCCTGTCTGCAGTCACGAGCGGACTATTCCGCGTTCATGGTCAAACATTTGCTGGACCATATGGTTACGCCTTGGGTTCTTGTCGTCCAGTGGGGCGGCTATGTAGTGGACACCGCGGTGTGGAGTGAGACGTTTTTCGACTATGACTATATCGGCGCGAGCTGGCCATTTCATCGAGACGGCATGAATGTCGGAAACGGAGGATTTTCCTTGCGATCGACAAAGCTGCTGCGGGCGCTTGACGATGAGCGGATTGAGCTTCTTGACGGGATGAACGAAGATGACCTGATCTGCCGGATGTATCGACCGCGGCCTTCATCGGAGTTCGGTATTCGCTTTGTGCGCCCTGAGATTGCGGATCGCTTCGCCTATGAACGTGCTCGCCCCGACGGACCAACATTCGGATTTGACGCGGCGTTCAATTTGTGGAGACATGTCGACGACGACACGATGATGGACATTGTCCGCGCGCTCGACGTCCGCTCGTTCACGTCCAGCGAGGTGATGCAATTGCTGATGGCTTACTACGATCTGAGCCAATTCGCTTGCGTGAAGGTGATGTACGAACGCTACCGGCGAATCTGGTATGCGCAGCAAATTTTACATAATATGATCGCTACCGGTGTGCGAAGCCATGCGGTGGTTCAGTACATCGACGACTGTGAAAGGGCGGTTAAAAGAAAAGACAGCGAACTATTTTGAACGTGAAGACGACCATTGAGCTGCAACAGAAACTGGACTTCGTGACGGCACGTGGTGAACGCAATCCGGATGATCTTTCAAGCGTGCGCGACGTCGGTGTGGCGGTTAGCGCGCAAAGGCGACGTGTTGTCCACCTGCCTTACAAGGCGTTCTTCAGTTTCCGCTATCAGCTGATGTTGCCGGCGATGTTCGCGAAGACTTCGTGAATGAGTGCCAGACGTTCGAGGTGGATACTCCGCCGTCGAAAGTTCTGGGGCCGTGAAATGGTGTGTTCGACTACTCAACGTGTCTTTCCCAATCGTCTGCCATGTGGCTCGCCGCGTCGGGAATTTTCAGTCACGCTGCCGGCAGCGTGTAGCGGACGGGTGGTATTTGTCGTGACCGTAAGCGCTGTCGCCCTCAACAATGCGTGGCTTCGAAAGCGGACGGTCGCACTTGCGAGCAATGTTCGGCAACAAAGTTGTCGAGCGTCGAAGTCGCGAAGCAGCACGAGGCGCGCTGCCAGAATAGGCGGTTGATTTACCCATCGAAGGCTAACGATTCCCGAACAGCTGTCCGATTTGTGCGGAGTACGCGCGCACGTTGTGTTCGGCGAGTGCATTGACGGAATGCAGGTAGCGGCGGGTTGCTGCTGCATAGTCGTTGAGGCGCAGGTCGTGCGTCCGCGCGGCGACCGCGATCGCGCGCGCCGCGTCGAATATCTCGAAGTCGCGGTAGTAGTAGCCGACGTCACGCAGGAACGGCGAATTGTGCACCAGCGGATAATTTCCATACAGCGCGTCGTACAGCAGGTAGTTCAGGCCGTTTTCCCAGTGGTGCGATACGACGATGTCGGTGTGATGCGCGGCCCACGCGACGAACGGTCCACGCATGTCGGCAGTCGCCTTGCCATCCCGCACGACCTCGAGGCCGAGCGCAAGATGCTTGAAAGCGACGTTTTCCTTCTTGTCGAACGTGTTGGTCATATACACGTGCTTGACGAGTTCGGGGTGCTCAACATAGCACGCGTTTGCCGCGAGCATCGGCACGATCGCGCTCTTCACGACGTTCAGGTTCGGTTCGAAGAATGCGATCCGCTTGGCCGGGCCGTGGTTGCGGTAGCCGAAACGCGCCTTCAGTTGGGGATCGGCGTCGAGGCTACGTTCGATGAAGTACGGTGACCAGATGTGCGGCAGCTCAATCACCGGCGCGCGATAGACGGCCTCGAAGTAGGCGGCGCATGTGTGCATGTGCTGCGGGTTGGTCCAGATCTGATCGAACTGTACGCGGTATGGATTTGGGCGCCAATTTCCTCTGTCGAAGTTGATCGTCTCGACTGCGACCACGTAGTCGTTGCCGAAGCGATAGGACACGCATTTCCCGCCTCGCCTGCGTATAGCATCCGTATGCGTGGAATCGACGAACGCATTCATCTCGATCAGCAGGTCGGTCTGATGGATGATCGCCGACAGCGGCCGCAGTGCGTTGCCGAACGCATCCATCATTAGCGCGGGAGGATATTCCGTGACACCATCATCGTGTGCGAGCCATACGTTGCCGATTAGCGGCGATTGCTTCAGCAGCATATATAGATACACGCAATGCTGATTCGCGCCGTTGCACCAGATCGACTGATTTGGGTCGCGTTGTACGTTCATCGTAATTGCGACATTTATTTTCATAGTGGTTCCAAAACGGTATCGGAGCGTCGTCGGCACGTAGCGACTGACATGGCGGTCGTCATCGTAGCATAGGTATTATGCCGCTCCGGCATGAGTCCAGGGAGCGCGGCGCTGCTGCAACGAATAGTTATTCAATTGATGCGAAACGTTAATCTGTCAGCTATCGGTATCTATCGCTGATGCGGAAGTTCTGCTTCTCCAACATCATGATGTTGTATCGACCGATCCAATCCGAACATCGCTAGCGTCTCGCGTCCGATGACGGCTAGCTACTCCAATGCTCGCAACAATATGGATGGCTCGCGCTGACCGAAGAAGGAGCAGGCTGGTGGGTGGGATATACTAGGAATCGTATATTTTTTAAAAACTGGTCGCACAAATTAAGTCTGAACAATGAGGAGTTTTGACGGAACTTGCGACCGTACCCCACAAAACCGTCCCATATGGAAGGGGAAAATTACGGTAGACGCTGTCGACTTTGGCTTGCCGCCGGAGAAAACAAGGGTAGGATCGTGGGTAGATAGCCATCTGCGATCGAGGGAGTCTTACTTGGCGGGCCTTAGCGAGCGGTGGTTGGCGTTGTTGCCTTCCGACAGTCGCATTTCCTTGACTTCGCGCTCCGTGCCTTGAGGCGCTCGCGCTCGTCTGTCGTAACGCCATCGCGCTTACCGTGGTCGACCTGGTCGCACTTGACCCACACGTGCAGTGTTTGCGGTGCGCAGTCGATCATCGGGGCGACCGATTCGATGGAAGCCCACATCGACGAATGTTCGCTATGCTGCTCGCGCATCAGGCGCACCGCACGCGTTCGGATTTGCGGGAAAACCCCGACTACTTCTATTCATGGCTTCATGCTCTAAAGAGTTGGAGCCTCCACAAAATCCGGGGCGGTTCACGGGTTGGTCGTCATTCGCTTTTTGGCCGCTCGCGCGCTGGCGAGGGCAGGCGGCGCAGGTTGGTGTATCGAAATTGAAAGAAAAAATCAGCCGAACGGTTGATTGTGCGCGGTGATTTGGTTTTGAAGAATTGTCCCAATCCGGCCTTGCTGAGAAGGTCGTGAATTCAGGAGACAGTCGAAAATGAATGGAAACATCCAAAGCAAACCAGCACTCAGGAAAAACGCACTCGGCATGTTGTCGATCGTATTTCTTGTTATTGCAACCAACGGCCCGTTGACCGCGCTTGTCGGCGTGATACCGGTCAGCATCAGTCTCGGCAACGGGATTGGCGTTCCCGGCACATTCGTATTCGCTGGCCTGATTTATCTGCTTTTCAGTGTCGGATACGCTGCCATGAGCCGTTACGTGAAAAACGCCGGGGCGTTCTATGCCTACATCGCGACGGGCCTTGGCCGGCCGGCAGGCGTCGGTGGCGCATTTCTCGCGCTGCTGGCCTACAACGCGATGCAACTTGCATGCTATGCGCTGGTCGGTTTCTTCATCAGTCAGTCCCTGGAAGCCCACCTTGCGGTGCATGCGCCATGGTGGGTCTCGGCCGCAGCCGTGGTGCTTGTCGTGCACTACTTTGGCTACCGCAACGTCGAATTCAGCGGCAAGTTTCTTTGTATCCTCATGGGATGCGAAATCGCCATCATCGTGATCTTCGATGCTGCGGTTGTTGGCCATGGAGGGCCCCAGGGATTCTCGCTGAGTTCGTTTGCCCCGTCGACAGTGTTCACGGCAGGGTTCGGACCGTCCCTGGTGTTCGTCGTCGGCTCGTACATGGGCTTCGAGACCACGGCGATCTACGCTGAAGAGGCGCGAGATCCGGCGCGCAGTATCCCGCGCGCAACGTACCTGGCGATCACCGCCATCATGTGCCTGTATGCCGTCTCAGTATGGATGATTATCACCGCCTACGGGCCAACCGACGCAATCGTGCAAGCCGGTAAGGATCCGGGCAACATGTGGTTCACGATGACGGGAAAGCTGGTGGGCGGATGGGCGGCCGATGTAATGGGCGTGCTGATGATCACGAGCCTGCTCGCCGCATTGATCAGCTTTCATAATACGATTTCCCGCTACTTCTTCTCGCTCGCGCGAGAGGGCGTGATCTGGCCCGTCCTGGCGCGTACCCATGCAACTCAGCAAACGCCTTATGTAGCCAGCGCGGTGCAGACGGCTTGTGCGCTGGTGGTACTGGCGGCTTGTGCTGTGAAGCATGTCGATCCGCTGATGGGCGTGCTCCCCTGGTCGAGCGTTGTGGCCTCGGTCGGCATCGTTGCGGTTCAGGGTTTTGCTTCATTGGCAGTGTTGGGATTTTTCTGGAAGAATAGCCGTGGCGTGTCGATCTGGCAGCGTCTCGTGGCGCCCGTGCTGGCGTCACTGGGGCTGTTTTTCTGTCTGTGGCAGATATTTGCGCATATCGACTTGCTCAGCGGCAGCGACTCGATCGTGGCGCGTATGGTGCCGTTCGCGACCCTGGCGGTTGCGGTCGTCGGTGCCGCCTTTGCGATGTGGCTCAGGTCGGCTCGCCCGGCGCTGTACGCGAATCTGGGGCGTTTATTGAGCGAGGTGTAGTCGAAATGCATGAGTGCGAGTTGACGAATGCGGAGCGGCGGAATCAGTTCTCGGCGGACTCGCGCTTTGTGGAAGAGACCCTTCATTTCGTGGCGCGGACGACCGGGGTCAGGACGGTGGCGTTCTATTTCGTCGACGACAATACCGGCTACTGCGATTTCCAGCGCCATGAGGTGCCCGAGACGTTCCATCGCCAATACGAAACCGGCATGTGCAAGTACGACCCGTTCGAGATTCATCGGGTCGCCCTGTCGGATTTGCGCAGTGCGAGGCTGACGCAGCGCGTCGGTCACTGTCCAGAGGATCAGCACTATGTTCGGTTCCTCCGCGCGCATGGTTATACGGATGTCGTGGAGATGTTGTTTCGGAATGAGCGACGCATGGTTGGCGGCATGTCGCTGCTGCTTCACGAGTGCGATGACGACGCGGCGATCCTGTCCGCGGTCGATGCGATGCAGCCGTACATCGAGTTCAATCTTTGCCGGGCGCGCAATCGTGGCACGCCGGCTCGCAAGCGGGAGGTGGCGCAAAGCTTCCTGTTGTCGTCGCGTGAATTCGATGTGGTCGACCTGATGATGCGGGGGACCACGAACAACGATATCGCGTCGAGCCTCAATATCAGCGTGGCTACAGTCAAGACCCATGTACTGAAGATCTTCCACAAGGTCGGTGTGTCGAATCGATCGACACTTGTGTCGAAATTGTCCGAGTACGGTTTCCATTGATCTTCGCTGCCGCGGCCGCTGCCGCCCGGCAGCAACATGCAAGTCATCAGTTACCGCACTCCATCATGCCGCTACGGTTGTATCGGCTTTCCGCTTTCGCGGTCTTCTCCGCGCCATTCCATTTAAGTGTTTACCCGTCCAGGTCGCGAAATCAACCAAACGGTTGATGTCGGCGTAGTGGATCGGCGCAGGACAATCGATTCGGCAGGACGATTATCCGTTCCGCTGAACCGGCGGCTAGCCGCGAGATAGTGCGGTTAATCCGCAAAGTCAGACAGGCGGGGCTGGCAGAAAGCTGTCAGGCACGCGCTAAAAAAGCTAAGGATTACTACTTATGAAAGCATGTCTTTTCGATCTGGCATGTCACGGAGGCAGAGGTGGGGCGATCGCGGTTGCGGCAATGCTTGCCTGCGGCAGTTCCTACGCGCAAAGCAACGTCGCGCTATACGGTGTGATAGACACCGGCATCACGTACGTCAACAATCAGCAGCAATCGGTGGCGGGTGGCGTCGCCGGAAAACAAGCGTGGAGCATGACAAGCGGAAACGTCGCCCCTACTACGCTCGGTTTCAAAGGTACCGAGAGCCTGGGAGGGGGATACAACGCTGTCTTCGACCTGAGGAACTATTTCCTCTCGAATAATGGTGCGCTGTTCGAGCAGAATGCATTGTTCGACGCGACGGCCATCGTCGGGATTCAATCGGACCGATGGGGTACGCTTACCTTGGGGCGACAGTTCGATTCGTATACCGATGCCTTGGGGCCGTTCGCGGTCAGCAATACTTGGGCGGGGCCTGCTGGCGCGCATTTCGGCGATATCGACAACCTCAACGCAGCCTTCAACGTCAACAATGCCGTGAAATACCTGAGCCCGAGCTTTTCCGGTCTGTCGTTTGGCGGTACGTTCAGCTTCGGCAATCAGGCCGGTGCGTTCGCGACAAACCGCGCGTGGGCGTTGGCGATCAACTATTCGAACGGTCCGTTCTCGGCCGCGGCCGGTTATCTGTCGATGCGCAATCCGCTGACAGCCGGGCTACGCGGAGAAGCTGCGTATATCGGCGAACTGAGTTGCGGGCAAAGTCCGTCAAGTTACTGCGGGATGCACGACAGCGACGAGCTGCGCACGTTCGGAGCGGGCGCCAGCTATGCGTTCGACAAGCTGACCCTGTCGGCCACAGTCACGCAGGCAAAGCTGCTGGGTAGCCGCTACCTGACGGCGATTGCGGGGCCGGTCAGCGATATTCGATTCGACACGGCCGAAGCCAGCGCGCTTTATAACGTGACGCCGGCGCTGCAGGCAGGCATCGCGTACAGCTACACGCTTGCGAAGATATCGGCCACCGATTCGCGGACCGATATTCACAAGGTGAGTGTGGCCGGCATCTACAGCCTGTCCAAGCGGACCGCACTGTACACGACGGTGAACTATGAAAAGATGGCCGGCGATGGTCTGGGCATCGACCCGCTGACCGGCGTGATGCGGAACTACGCACAGTTGGCCTATGTGGGTAGCGCAAATGCCTCGTCGCAAGTGGCCGTATCGGTCGGAATCAAGCACACGTTCTGATCGCGGCACGAATGCAAAGGGCCGGCGCCTCGCCGCGCCGGCCCTTGAATGGATGATGCCCGGTGTTCTTCAGTGCCGGATCATGACCGACTTCAGTTCCGTGTAGTCGTCGATGAAGGCCGAGCCGAACTCGCGGCCGACGCCTGATGCCTTGACGCCGCCGAAAGGCAGGGCAGGATCGAGGAACGTGTGCATGTTGACCCACACGGTACCTGCTTCGATTCGAGGAATCAGGTTCATCGCCTTGCTCAGATCGTTGGTCCACAGGCTCGCCGCCAACCCATACGGCGTGTCGTTGAACAGGTCCAAGAGTTCCGCCTCATCGTCATAGGCCAGGAATGTCGCGATCGGGCCGAAGGTTTCCTCGCTGAGCATCTTCGCGCGGCGATCGTTGACGAGGATTGCGGTGGGAGTCACGAAGTAGCCGGTGCGGTTAAGCGGTTGGCCGCCGAACGCGATCGTGCTGCCTTCGCTGCGCGCGAGATCGAAGAAGCCGACGATCTTGTCGAAGTGGGCGCGGTTCGAGAGCGGACCGAACTGGGTGCGTTCGTCCATCGGATCGCCGATTTGCAGGCTCGCCAGCGCATGCTTGAGCTTTTCGAGCACCTCGTCGAGGCGCGAGCGATGCAGGAAGAAACGCTCGCCGGCGGCACATACTTGCCCCTGGTGAACGAAGCCGGATTCGAGGATGCCGGCCACGGTCTTGTCGGCGTCGACGTCCTTCAGAAATCCGACGGCATTCTTGCCGCCGAGTTCGAGCGTCGCCCGCGTGAGCTTGGCGTCCATCGCACTGCGGCCGACTGCAATGCCGGTCGGCACCGAGCCGGTAAAGCTGACCTTGGCCGTCTCTTCGTGATCGATCAGCCAGCGCCCGGGATTGCCGCCGCCGCTGACGACGTTGAACGCCCCGGCCGGCGCACCGGCTTCGGTAGCCAGTTCGGCGATGCGCAGTAGTGTCAGCGGCGTGAACTGACTCGGCTTGATGATGACGGTGCAGCCGGTCGCCAGTGCAGACGCGAATTTCCAGACTGCGATCAGGATCGAGAAGTTCCACGGCACGATGCCGACCACCACACCAACCGGCTCGCGCCGAGTGAATGCGCTGTATCGCTCGCCGTTGAACGACGGCAGCGATGGGGTGATGGTTTCGCCGTGGATGCGCGTGGCGGCGCCGGCATAATGCTTTAGAAAGCCGATGGCTTGGTCGACTTCGAACGCGCGCGAAATCTGGATGATCTTCCCCGACTGCAGGGTTTCGATTTGCGCGAGTTCCTCGCGATGCTTCTCGAACAGATCAGCCAGTCGCAGCAGGACATTCGCCCGCTCGGCCGGCGTAGTTTGTCCCCAGGCTCCTTCGAACGCGGCGCGGCTGGATTCCACCGCTGCATTGACGTCGTCACGCGTCGCGTCGGCAACATCGGCGATTTCCTGTTCGTTCGAGGGGTTCACGACCGCAATGCGGTCACCTCGACTTTCGACTGCACGGCCGTGGATGTAGTGCCCGTGAGGGCGGGAAAGAAAGGCCTTGACTTCAGGCAGAATTGAAATCGCTGTCATGGAGAACCCATCGAAAATGGATGTTGAAGGGTGCGAAGAACCGGTGTGTCGTCAGGCAAACAGCAGGAAATGCTTCGTGTAGCCGTCGGTCAGTACTTCCCAGACAGTCGATGTGCCCTTCGTGACGAACCAGGAGTCGCCGGCCTTGAAGTGCCGGGTCTCGCCCGTCGATTCATCGGTGATACGCACTTCGCCATGCATGATCGTCGCCTGCTCCGAGAACGGGTAGACGAGGCGGTACTTGCCCTTGCTGGTGCCGAAATAACCTGCATTGACGGGGTCCGTGAAGGTGCCGTAGGTACTGTGTGCATACGCCTGCACGTCGCCGCCTTCGAGGATTTCGCCTCCGAGGGCCGTCAGACTGCCGAGCGAAGCGAGTTCGGCGATGGTTTTGCCTTGCTGAAGAGGAATCATGGACATGGTGTGCTCCTGAACGGGAAGGTTCGAGTGGCGCTCAACGGCGCCCGTGGAAATAGCCGGACGTCTGATGCGCGAGCTTGCCGAGGCTGACCAGCAGCGCGCGGAAATGATCCTTGCCGGGGATCGAGGTATGGCTGATCGAGCTCAGCAGGCGGTAGCGGTCGGAGCCGCCCATGATCCCTTCCGCCAGGATCTTGCAGAGCAGTTGGCTGGGCGTGACGCCGAATCCGGAGTAGCCCTGTACATAGAAGACATTGGGCCGGTCGACGAGCGTGCCGAGTTGCGGAAAGAGTTTCAGGCTGCAGGGCAGCGGGCCGCCCCACGCCATGTCGATCTTGACGTCGGTCAGGTACGGGAAGATCTGCAGCATGCGAGCCCGGCAGAAGGCATACAGGTCGCTCGGCATGTATTCGAGCAACTGGTGCGCGGTGCCGAACATCAGCCGGTTGTCGTTGGTGACGCGGAAATAATCGATGACGGGCCGGATATCGCTGTACGCACCACGGATCGGGCTGAGTTGCTCGATCAGCGCGGCCGGCAGCGGTTCGGTAACTGAATTGAACGCCCAGACATCGAGTGTCTTTCTATGCAGTTCGGGCTCGATGCGGTTGTTGAAGCCGTCCACGGCCCATACCAGTTGCTTCGCCCGAATGCTGCCCT
This sequence comes from Burkholderia sp. Ac-20345, assembly GCF_017104825.1. Classification (NCBI taxonomy): domain Bacteria; kingdom Pseudomonadati; phylum Pseudomonadota; class Betaproteobacteria; order Burkholderiales; family Burkholderiaceae; genus Burkholderia; species Burkholderia sp. Ac-20345. The sequence continues at coordinate 28,947 of NZ_JAAGPO010000030.1, forward strand.
TCGCTGTGCGGACATGGATGCGATCGCCATAGGTGACTTGCAGAGCGGGGCTGTGTTCGAAAATGCGCACACCGTAGCGCTCCGATACGACCTGGGCTTCGCCCAGCAGCAGGTTCAGCGAATGAACGTGGCCGCAGCCGTTATGAAGGAGTGCTGCATGATAGACGTCCGAGCCGATGATTTGCTTCACTTCGCTGCCTTCGAGGTAGCGGATTTCGTGCGGCGATCCCAGTGACGCAAATTCGGCTTGCCATTGCTGCAGCGTACGGGCCTGGCGCGCATTGAAGGCCAGATAACCATAACCGCTGCGAATGTCAGCCTGGATGCCGTACCTGGCGATACGCTCGCGCATGATCTGCGGCCCCAGATCGTTGAGTGCGAAGATCGCCTGCAGGCCGTCTTCACCTACGTCGCGCTTGATACCGTTCAGGTCGTGTCCGACTCCGACCATGACGTGGCCGCCGTTGCGGCCGGAGCCGCCGTAGCCGAGATGGCGGGCTTCCAGCACGACCGTATTCGTGAGCCCGTGCTCGGCCAGTTCGAGCGCCGTGTGGATACCCGAGAACCCGCCGCCGATGATGACCACATCGGTTTCCAGATCGGCTTCCAGCGACCGGAAGCTCAAAGCGTACTTGGTGGTTGCGGTGTAGTAGGTCGCGGTTTCGTCTACATGCATTGTATGGGTTGTTTGCTTTGCGTTAGCGGGCGGGTGAACCGGTCCATTGATTCACGAGGGGCCGCTGCCGGTTTCCGAGTCTCACTCCGCGAACGTGGCCGGATAGGCCGTGTCGTTGAGGACGGTCGCTTTCGAGCCGAACGTGAGGTGGACCATCCGGTTCGGCTTCGGATCCCAGCAAAAGAACCGGCCGGTGGAACGCATGCGTTGGAGATCGATCACCACGATCGATTCCACCGGCATGATGGTTTCTGTCCAGAACAGGATGTGGAGGTCCGGTGCGACATCGAAGTACGCGCACTTCTCGACGTCTGCCACACCGACTTCGGCGCCGTTGACGCAATGCCAGGCCATCACCTCGCGGCCGAAATAGACGTGTTCGTACCAGTCGTCCGAACTGTAGCGATAGAGCACGCGTTTGCCGACCAGGGAAGAGGACTGGCGAATAGGCGCGTCGCCGGGTTTTCCGTCGACAGTCGCGGTTTGATAGGTGGTGGTGGTGCGTTTCTCGCCGTTCCGATCGACAAAGCCCGAGACGGCGGCGAACAGGTTGCCGCTCTCAAGCTTCCAGACGAGGGTCACGCTTTCGTCGAATCCGTCCTTGAAGAATTCGACGAACACCACGCCCGGGCGGATTTCCATGGCTTCGTACGCATGCGTGCCGCTCGCCCCCGCGCCTTCGCCTTCGAGCAGCTTCCACGAGAGCGTATTTTCGTCAAGGAAGTGGTGCTCGATGAGCCAACCATTGTCGAAGCGGAACACCTCGCGTACGCCTGCCAGAACCGAGGTGCGCGGATACTTGTGTTCCGCGAAGCCGTCGGCCATTTGTTCGAGCGTCGGCCATTGCTCGACGGGAACGAACTGATGGTTCTCGATGGCTTGGGTAATGCTGTAATCCATGACGGTGTCTCCTTGGAGTAGAAATCGCTGCACTTGCCTGTTCGATCGCACAATCGATCCCGCTACGGGAAACGGTTACCTGGGCGACGTGAGACCAGGGAGGGAGGGAGCGACGGGTGCTTCGAATCGTGTTGTCGAATAGGATCGAGCCGATTTTAGGTAGCCGCGGAAATTGATTGAATCAACCAAAAGGATGATTTTCTCGACGACAAGGAGTGAGAAGAAGGGTTGAAACTAGGACGGAGGGGGCGAGTAGCATGCAGCCTCGAGCATGTCGCCAAGGCTGGCAACGGGCGATGTAGGGAATTCGGGTTCGATGTCGGAGCGAAACCAGCCCCGACCGTCGAACGATGAATGCAAGCGGGGCGCTGCTTCAAGCAGCACCCCGTTTAGTTTGCGGCTGCCAAACAGGCGCGCCGCTTGTGGCGATGCGTTCCGGCAATTACATGTTCGGGTAATTCGGCCCGCCGCCGCCTTCCGGCGTGACCCACACGATGTTCTGCGTCGGGTCCTTGATGTCGCAGGTCTTGCAGTGCACGCAGTTCTGCGCGTTGATCACCAGGCGGTCGCTGCCGTCGTCGTTCTTCACGAATTCATACACGACCGCCGGGCAGAAGCGCCCCTCCGGCCCCGCATACGTGCGCAGGTTCACGTTCACCGGCACGTTCGCATCCTTCAGCGTCAGGTGCGCCGGCTGGTTCTCCTCGTGGTTCGTGTTCGAGATGAACACCGACGACAGCCGGTCGAACGTCAGCTTGCCGTCCGGCTTCGGATACTCGATCGGCTCGCATTGCGACGCCGGCTTCAGCATCTCGTGGTCCGCATGCTTGTGGTGCAGCGTCCACGGCACGTTGCCGCCCATCACCTTCTGCTCGAGCCCGACCATCAGCGTGCCGAGGTACAGCCCCTTGGCCATCCACTGCTTGAAGTTGCGCGCGCGGTACAGCTCCGTGTACAGCCACGACTGCTTGAAGGCATCCGGGTACGCGTTGAGCTCGTCCGACTGGCGGCCGGCCTGCACCGCGTCGAACGCGGCGTCGGCCGCCAGCATGCCGGTCTTGATCGCCGCGTGGCTGCCCTTGATTCGCGATGCGTTCAGGAAGCCCGCATCGTCGCCGATCAATGCGCCGCCCGGGAACACCGTCTTCGGCAGCGACAGCAGCCCGCCCGCCGTGATCGCGCGCGCGCCGTACGACACGCGCTTGCCGCCTTCCAGGAACGCGCGGATCGACGGGTGCGTCTTGTAGCGCTGGAACTCCTCGAACGGCGACAGGTACGGGTTCGTGTAGCCGAGGCCGACCACGAAGCCGACCACGACCTGGTTGTTGTCCATGTGATACAGGAACGAGCCGCCGTACGTATCCGACTTCAGCGGCCAGCCGGCCGTGTGGATCACGAGGCCCGGCTTGTGCTTGGCCGGGTCGATCTCCCACAGTTCCTTGATGCCGATCCCGTAGGCCTGCGGATCCGCGTTCGCGTCGAGCTTGAACTTCGAGATCAGCTGGCGGCCGAGGTGGCCGCGGCAGCCTTCGGCGAACAGCGTGTACTTCGCATGCAGCTCCATGCCGAGCTGGAAGTTCTCGGTCGGCTCGCCGTCCTTGCCCACGCCCATGTTGCCGGTCGCGACGCCCTTCACCGAGCCGTCGTCGTTGTACAGGATCTCGGCGGCCGGGAAGCCGGGGAAGATCTCGACGCCCAGCGCTTCGGCCTGTGCCCCAAGCCAGCGCGTGACGTTGCCCAGCGAAATCACGTAGTTGCCGTGGTTCTGGAAGTTGGCGGGCAGCGCCCAGTTCGGCGTGGTGACCGCGCTCTTCTCGGACAGGAACAGGAAGCGGTCTTCCGTCACCTCGACGTCGAGCGGCGCGCCGCGTTCCTTCCAGTCGGGGAACAGTTCGTTGATCGCGCGCGGATCCATCACCGCGCCCGACAGGATGTGCGCGCCGATCTCGGAACCCTTCTCGAGCACGCACACGCCGATTTCGGTGCCTTTCTCGGCGGCCAGCTGCTTGAGCCGGATCGCCGCCGACAGCCCGGCGGGGCCGCCGCCGACGATCACGACGTCGTATTCCATCGATTCGCGCGGGCCATGTTGTTCGATAAGCGAGGCGTGAGACATGAGCGGATAAAAGGGCAGGGATTAGCGTTCGACTGGCTCGATCGAGATCGAGATCAGGCGGGAGTCAAGTGCGTCGGACTGCAGATCGAGTGCTTCGCCGCGGCCGTCGAGCCACAGGCCATGCATCGGCAGCAGCGTCTGGGTGCTGAGCGACGCGCTGCTGAAGCGCCATTGGCCGGCCGCGCAAATCAGCAGATGCGTCGGCGCCGGCGTCACGCGACGCGAATACGTCGCCACGCTCACGGTGGCCCGGCAGGCGGCGCGGCGCGTCATCACGTTGAGCACGTGCGTGGGCCGCACGATATCGGTCGTCCACACCGGCAAATCGCCGGGAAAGTGAGCCGGCACGATCGGGTGGGCGACAAGGTGCCCGTCCTGCGCGCGGAGTTCGACGCTCGTATTGTCGACCGGCACGAGGATCCGGTCGACGCCCGGAAACTGCGAGAAGCGGGCCGAGCCGTCGAGCGTTGCGAGACTGACACGCCAGTCGACGTTGCCGTCGGCGTCGAGTTGGTTTGCGATCGTTCGCGTGACACCGGCGCCGTTTGCCCAGGCTTCAGGCTCGATTTGCGCGCAATCGATGAACCGGACGGACGGGTAGTGCGATGCTGACGGCGCACGCCCGGTGGAGGAGAGCGGTGCAGGCAGGCGCCGGACGCCGCCCTGCCCGAAATCCGGTCGCGTCATACGCCACCCCCGGCGTCGATGTGACATTCGATTGCGGCCATCACGTCAAACAAATCACCCACGAAGCCCACGTCCGCGAACGAGAAGATCGGCGCATCCGGATCCTTGTTGACGGCGACGATCCACTTCGAATCCTTCATGCCGGCCAAGTGCTGAATGGCGCCCGAGATTCCGAATGCGATGTATGTGTCCGGGGCGACCGTCTTGCCGGTTTGCCCGACCTGAATCGCGTTCGGTGCATAGCCGGCGTCGACCGCGGCGCGTGATGCGCCGAGTGCCGCGCCGAAACGGGATGCGAGCGTGCCGAGCCGTGCCATGTTCTCGCCGGACGCGAGCCCGCGCCCGCCCGACACGACGATCGGCGCATTTGCGAGATCGATTCCGGTCGCCTGGGCGCCGTTGCGTTCGACGAGCGTCGTCGCGACGAATGCGGGCAGTGTATCCACGGAACCGATCGGTGCCGGTGCGGCGCGCGCGCCCGCCGCCGCGAACGACGATGCACGCACCGTCGCGAACGTGACCTCGCGCGCGCTTTCGACGGTCGCGACGATGCTCCCCGCATACAGGCCGCGAACGAAGCGTCCATCGTTCATCATGCCGGTTACGTCCGCGATGAAAGCCGCACCGGCGAGCGCGGCGGCGCGCGGCAACGCATTCCGGCCGAGCGTGCGATGGGCGGCCGCGACCAGCGTGTAGCGCGGCGCCAGTCCGGCCAGCAACGCGGCGAGACTTTCCGGCGTGACGACGCCGGCGGCGTCCGGCGGATCGGGCCGGAGCACCTGGTCGACGCCGTCGATCAGCGCGGCCTCCGCGGCGGCCGCGGGATCGAGCACCAGCACGTCGACCGGAAGCCGGCGTGCCGTTGCCGCGGTCACGACGCGCCGGACCGCGTCCGGCAGCGTATGGTCGGCCGTGGCTTCGGAGACAACGAGCGTTCTCATGCGGAGACTCCTGTATGGGCAAGGACGTTGTGTGCGGCGAGTGCGGCGATCAGCGCGTCGATATCGGCCACGCGGTGACCTGCGCGCTGCACGGTGGGCTCGTCGAGTTGCACTGCACGTGACGACGGCGCGAGATCGACCGCGAACTGCGCGGCGGGAACGACGGCGAGCGGCTTCTGTTTCGCCTTGACGATGCTCGGCAGCGTCACGCGGCGCGGTTCGGCGAGGCGCAGGTCGGCGCTCACGACGGCGCGTCCGGCCAGCCGCCAGGTCGCGGTGCCGCTGTCGTCGCCGCACGTGACGCGCCAGCCGTCGCCATCGGGCGCGAGTGCGGTCGCGTCGAGCCCCTGCGGCCAGCCGAGCAGGCCGGCCAGCATCGGTGCGACGCCGCCGGTGTCGTCATCGATCGCCTGCTTGCCGCAGAGCACGAGGTCGTACGGTGACGTGCCGAGGTACGCATGCAGCAACCGTGCGACACCCAGCGAGTCGAGCGACGCGGCGGCGTCGCCGGTGTCGATGAGGATCGCGTCGTCGGCACCCATGGCGAGGCCGGTGCGCAGCACGTCCTGGCACGCGGGCAGGCCGCACGTGACGACGCTCACCTGCGCGGCATGACCGGCTTCGCGCAGGCGCAGCGCCATTTCGAGCGCGCATTCGTCGAACGGGTTGATGGACATCTTGAGGCCGGTCGTCTCGATCGAACCGGTCGAGCCGACCCGCACGCGCACGTTCGGATCGACGACGCGCTTGACGGGCACCAGTATCTTCAGGGGCATGGGAATGTCTCGTCGGAAGGGGGAGATCAGGACACGGCGCCGAGGCCGTACTTGCCGGTGAGCAACGCGCCGGTCGCGAAGCGTTCGAGCGCGTAAGGGGCGAGCGACACGTCGGTCGGCTGTCCGAGCGCATGCTGCGCGAGCAGCTTGCCGATGCCGGGCGACAGCTTGAAGCCGTGGCCCGAGAAGCCGAAGCCGACCACGAGCCCTTCGATGTCGCCGACGTTGCCGAGCACGGGGTTCCAGTCGGGGGTCACGTCATAGACGCCGGTCCACGACGAAGCGAGCCCGGCCGTCTCGTAAGCGGGAAAACGCTCGGCGACCTGCATGCCGACCTCGGCGACGTAATCGAGCGAGATGTCGCCCTGTTCGGTTTCGGGCGCATGCAGCGTTTCGCCGACGACGCCTTCGGAGACCAGCATCTGGCTGCCGCCGTAGCTGCGGTAATAGAGCATGCCGGGCGAGCCCAGGTCCTTGAATGCAGGCATCTGGAACGAATATCTCGCGTCGCATTCGAGCGCCAGCACGGTGTGCCGTTCCGGCGAGACGGGGAGCGGGACGTCGATCCAGCCGGACAGTTCCGGCGTCCAGATATTCTGGGTGCTGATCAGCGTGCCGCACGTGAAGCGACCGGCGCTCGTATCGACGCCGACGATGCGACGGCCGTCGCGCAAGACACCCGTGACGGTCGTGCCCTCGAGAATTTTCACGCCGCGTCGGCGTGCCGATTTCGCGAAGCTCGTCGCGACGAGGTAAGCATCGGCGAAGCCGGCTTCCGGTTCGAAGCCGATCAGCGCCGCGTCGTCGAACTGCGCGATCGGCAGGCGTGCGCGTGCCTCGTCCCGATCGAGCAGTTGTACGTCGATGTCCATCGCCCGCTGCGCACCGAGCGAAGCGCGCAGCGGCTCGAGTTTCTCCCCATCCGGCGCGCAGATCATGTAGCCGCACTTGACGAGCCCGCAGGATGCCTCGTCGTCGCCGACGTATTCGGCGAAGTTGTTGAAGGCCCACCACGACGAGCGCGCCAGCTCGACGTTCTGGCGGACCGAGTAATGCGTGCGCAGCAGGCCGGACGATTGCGACGTGGTGCCTGCGCCGATCATGCCGCGTTCGATGACGAGGACGTTACGGGCGCCGAGCGACGCAAGATGATGTGCGACCGACGTGCCGATCACGCCGGCACCGATCACGATGAAGTCGAAATGGCTCATGGTTTCCCTCTGGGTAGACGACGAGCCGATTCTAGGGAGCCGTGATGCTGCCGAATTTTGTATTAGGCAAACTTATGCAACGTGCCCGGAAGTGCTCATTCAGCACCCGGGTGAACCGAACCGGCGGACCATTCGTCGCGTATTGGCGGAATGGCCGTCCCCCTCGGCATCTGGAGCTACTATGCGACGCACCCCATCGCCAATCGACCTGCGTGCCCTGCAGGCATTCGTCGCCGTGTGTGAGACCGGTTCGATGACCGGTGCGTCGAGGCGTATCGGTGTCAGCCAGAGCGCCATCAGCCAGGCTGTTTCGGCACTGGAGCGCGAGCAGGGGACGGTGCTGTTCGATCGCGAGAGTCGCCCGCCGCGCCCCAATATCGCCGGCCGGGCCCTGCTCGAACTGGCCGGCCCGCTGCTCGAGCATGCGCAAATGGTCAGCACGCGCGTCGGCGATGCGTCCGACGCGGGGCGCCTGCCGGTGAGGCTCGGCTGCGTCGATTCGTTCGCGGCGACGGTCGGACCGGAACTGATCCGCGCGGTGTCGGGCGCGTCGAGGCAGATTTCGATGTGGTCCGGGATCACGCCGGGCTTGAGCAAGCAATTGCATGACCGGGAAATCGACGTCGCCGTGTGCACGCAAACCACGGTCAGCGATGCGCGCATCGTCGAGGTGCCGTTGTTCTCGGAAGCGTTTGTCGCGGTCGTCGCGCGTGCGCATGTGGCCGGTCGCCCGAAGGCCGACTGGCGGACGCTGGCCGCCGAACTGCCGTTGATCCGTTACACGGCGCGGTCCGTGATCGGTCAGCAGGTGGAGCGGTTCGCCCGTCACCTCGGTATCGACAGCCCGAGGCGCTTTGAATTCGACGCGACGGATCCGCTGCTGAGCCTGGTTGCCGCGCGGCTCGGTTTCGCGGTCTCGACACCGCTGTGCCTGTGGCAGGCGCGACATTATCTCGGCGATATTGCCGTCCTGCCGTTGCCGTCCGGCCGGCTCGGCCGGCGCGATTTCTTTCTCCTGCATCGGCAGGGCGAGTGGGAGGACTTCGTCACGGAGATCGTCGATCTGACGCGATCCGTACTCGATCATTCGATCCGGCCCGCGCTCGCGCGCGCCGTGCCGCAGTTACCCGAAGATGCATTGCTTTGATTCGTACGGAACCCTCGATGAGTGACCTATACACGCTGCAACGCGGCGATGCGCCGCTGCTGATTTCGATTCCCCACCTCGGAACGGCGATACCCGCGCCGTTGTGCGATGCGTACACCGATCGTGCGCTGACGCTTGCTGATACGGACTGGCACCTTGATCGCCTGTATGCGTTCGCGACGACGCTCGGCGCGACGGTGCTCGGCGCGACGCTCTCGCGTTACGTGATCGACCTCAACCGGCCGTCGGACGACGAGAGCCTGTACCCCGGCCAGACAACGACGGGCCTGTGTCCGACCGAAACGTTTCGAGGCGAGCCGGTCTATCGAGAGGGATGCGAACCGGACGCGGCAGAGAAGGGCCGCCGGGTCGGCGCGTACTGGCAGCCGTACCACATGGCACTGGCGGCCGAGCTGGCGCGGTTGCGCGAGCGTCACGGGAACGTGCTTCTCTGGGAAGCGCACTCGATCGCAAGCACGCTGCCGAGGCTGTTCGACGGCAAGCTGCCCGACCTGAACATCGGCACGCAGGACGGCCGGACCGTCGCGCCGTCCGTACAGGCCGCGGTCGAACGCGAGGCCGCGGCAAGCCCGTTCACGTCGGTTGCCAATGGCCGCTTCAAGGGCGGCTTCATTACCCGCTCGTTCGGAAGGCCATCGCATGGCGTGCACGCGATCCAGCTGGAGATGTGTCAGTCGACGTACATGAACGAAGCCCTCCCGTTTGCATACGATCCTGCGCGCGCGGCGCTCGTGCAGCCCACGGTGCGCCGGATGATCCGCGCGGCACTGGATGCGTTGGCAGCGCTGTCGCCGGTCGCAGCATAAGGATCACTGATACATCTTCGTAACCGCGGTACCCGTATCAGTGCGACGCTGCACCGAAAGTGGCGTGGAACCGCACCCGTAACACGCAAGAGGCCGGCGCGCACTGGATGACATACAGGTACCGTGTCGCCCGGAGTGTTTATCCATGGGAATCTTTGATTCCTGCAGATAAACCTGGCACGAGGCTTGCATTATCTCCCGTGACGCGATGCTTATTCGTCGGCAGGTTGTCCGTAGACGAAGATCGACAGGAACTGGATCGGGGTCTTGATCAGGCGTTCGGGGCCGTGCGGTACGTCGCCGCGGAACGTCAGGGTGTCGCCGGGATGCAGGATGTAGGTCTGTTGACCGTGCCGGTATTCGATTACGCCCTTGAGCATGTGGATGAACTCGGTGCCGGGATGCTCGAACACGGGAAAGCGTTCCGCCTGGTCTTCCATCGTGATCAGGAACGGCTCGAATGTTTTGCGAGGACCCTGGTCGTAGGCGAGCAGATGGTAGGTGTGGCCGCTTTTCGTCCCTTTGCGGACCACTTCCATGCCGGCGCCCTTCTTGACGAGCTGGGCGCCGCCTTGCGGGACGTCGAAGTTGCGGAACAGGACGGCCATGGAGACGCCGAGCGCCTGGGCAATCCGGTGGAGTACGTCGAGGCCGGTCGAGGTTTGTGCGTTTTCGATCTTCGACAGCATGCCGCGGCTGATGCCGGCCTGTTCGGCGACCTGGGCGATGGTCAGGCCATGGCGCTGGCGAAGCTCGCGAATGGTCGACCCGAGATAGCGTTCGAGCGGTGTCTTGCTGTCGTCAGCGGTATGCATCGTCGGCCTCGGCAAAAGGGGCAAGAGTAGCAGATTGCGGCGTGCGCGCCGGCACAGGCGGAAATGCCGGCATGCGCGCTGAAGGTTTCATAAGGGGAATTATTGTTTCGTGACAATAAATATCTCCGCATGTTGAAAGCGTGGTTGCAGCGTACCGGACGCGGTGCTTGCTCATGTTGCGCAGTTGGGCCGCTCGTCAGTCGGGCGGATTCCTCAAACCAGTGAACGAAGCAGTTGCAAGGAGAGACGATGAACCTGAACGATACGAGCCAGTTGCCGGTCAACGCGCTCGGAAGCGTACCCCGCTTCGATTCGGTAGACGAAGCGCAGACATACCTTGGGCAACACGGCGTCAAGTATGTGCTCGCGCAATTCGTCGACATTCACGGCGTGGCCAAGGCGAAGTCGGTGCCGGTCGCGCATCTGAACAGCGTGCTGACCGCGGGGGCGGGCTTTGCGGGCTTCGCGATCTGGGGTGTCGGTATCGAGCCGAATGGGCCGGACTACATGGCGGTCGGCGATCTTGCGACGCTGACGCCTGTGCCGTGGCAGGCTGGACTCGCGCGGATCGCTTGCGATGGTCATGTGGACGGCGCACCGTGGGTGTTCGATTCGCGCGTGACGCTGAAGAAGCAGGTTGCCCGCCTCGCCGAGCGCGGATGGACGCTTTTTACCGGCCTCGAACCCGAATTTTCGCTGTTGAAGCGTTCGGTGTCGGGGGTGCTCGAGCCTTGCGACTCGAGCGATACGTTGGCGAAGCCCTGTTATGACTACAAGGGGCTGTCCCGCACCCGTGTGTTCCTGGAAAAGCTCACCGAATCGCTGCGCGCGGTCGGCATCGACGTCTACCAGATCGACCACGAGGATGCGAACGGGCAGTTCGAGATCAACTACACGTACACCGATTGCCTGACGTCGTGCGATCACTACGTGTTCTTCAAGATGGCCGCGTCGGAAATCGCGAACGAGCTCGGAATGATCTGTTCGTTCATGCCGAAGCCATTCGCAAACCGCCCGGGCAACGGCATGCACATGCACATGTCGATCGGCGACGGCAAGCGCAACCTGTTTGCCGACGATGGCGATGCGCTCGGCATGGGCCTGTCTGCACTCGGCTACCAGTTCACGGCGGGCTTGCTCGCGCACGCGCCTGCGCTGACGGCGCTCTGCAATCCGACGGTGAATTCGTACAAGCGTCTCGTCGTCGGTCGCTCGCTGACCGGCGCGACCTGGGCACCGGCCTACATCAGCTATGGCGACAACAATCGATCGACGATGGTGCGCATGCCAGGCGGCCGGATCGAGCTGCGTCTGCCGGACGGTGCATGCAATCCGTATCTCGCGACGGCAGCCGTGATCGCCGCCGGGCTCGACGGTATCGACCGTGACCTGTCGCCGGGGGCGCCCGCGAACGAGAACCTGTACGAGTGGCCCGCGCAGAAGCTTCGAGAACACGGCATCGGCGTGCTGCCGCAGAACCTCGGCGAGGCGCTCGACGCGCTTGAAGCCGATCGGACGATCTGCGATGCGCTCGGGCCGGTGGTCAACGAATTCCTCAAGCTCAAGCGGATGGAGTGGCTGGAATACATGCGCCACGTATCGGACTGGGAAATCAAGCAGTACGTCGAATTTTTTTGAGGAGCAGACAACATGTGTGGAATCGTAGGATTGCTGGTCAAGACGTCGGCGTTGCGCGACCGGCTCGGCGAGCTGATGGTGCCGATGCTGATCGGCATGACCGAACGGGGACCGGACTCGGCCGGTCTCGCGGTGTTCGGCGACGTGGTCGAGCCGGACCAGCGCAAGCTGAGCTTGTACTCAGGCTTTACGGATGAAGGTGAGCATTTCCCGTGGGATGTGCTGCTCGACCGGCTGAAGGCGTCCGTCGACGCGGTAGCGCGCGTCGATGCAAAGGGGAACCACGCGGTGCTGACCGTCCACGCACAGGCCGATACGGTCCGGCACTGGCTGAGCGAGCACTACCCGCACGTATACGTGCTGTCGGCCGGGCGCTCGATCGACCTGTATAAGGACATCGGGCTGCCCGCGGACATCGCCGCACGTTATGCGTTCGGCGGCCTCAAGGGTTCGCACCTGGTCGGCCATACACGGATGGCGACGGAGTCCGCCGTGACACCGGATCGCGCGCATCCGTTTACGGCCGGCGAGGATTTCTGTCTGGTCCACAACGGCTCGCTGTCGAACCCCTACGGCGTGCGCAGGAAACTCGAGCCGAAGGGCATTCACTTCGATACCGACAACGACACCGAGGCGGCGTGCCGCTTCCTCGAATGGCGGCTGCGCGAGGGCGACACGCTTCCCGTTGCGCTGCAGAAGGGCTTCGAGGAGCTCGACGGCTTCTACACGTTCCTGATGGGTACGCCGACCGAGCTGGCGCTGATTCGCGACCCGTTCGCGTGCAAGCCGGCCGTCGTCGCCGAGAACGACGACTACGTCGCGATCGCATCGGAGTTCCGCTCGCTCGCGCATCTGCCCGACATCAAGAACGCCAAGGTATTCGAACCCGCACCCGAGGAGATGTACGTATGGAACGCATGACATTCGACCTGGACAGCGCAACTGTCCGGGACGTCAATCAGTACCTGCATGGCAATGCGGACGTGCTGGAGGGCCAGGCGGTCGTCGTGGCGTCGCCGAACGGCGCGCACAACATCGCGGTCGGCGTCGATGCCGACGTGACCGTGACGATCGATGGCCACGCCGGTTATTACGCCGGCGGCATGAACAAGCGCGCGACGATCGTCATCGAGGGCAGTGCCGGTACGGGCGTCGCGGAAAACATGATGAGCGGCAAGGTGCACGTGAAGGGCTTCGCGTCGAACGGTGCGGGCGCATCCGCGCACGGCGGGCTGCTCGTGATCGACGGCGATGCGGGGTTGCGTTGCGGTATCTCGCTGAAGGGCGGCGACATCGTCGTCGGCGGTTCGGTGGGCAGCTTCTCCGCATTCATGGCCCAGGCCGGCCGCATGGTGATTTGCGGCGACGCGGGCGATGCGCTCGGCGATTCGTTGTATGAAGCCGTGCTCTACGTGAAGGGCGACGTGAAGTCGCTCGGCGCGGACGCGCAGTTCGAGCCAATGGCCGACGCCGACGTCAGCGCCGTCGCGGCGCTGCTCGACGCGGCCGGGCTCGACCACAATCCGCGTGCGTTCAAGCGCATCGCTTCGGCCCGCACGCTCTACCACTGGAACGCCGACGCGAACCAGGAATATTGAATCCACGCTCCATCGAGAAAACGCCATGGAAGTCAAACCCATTCATTTCGCCCGCTTGCAGCAGGAAGAGTCGTACGGCTACGACCGCAAGACGATCGATTACATCCACACGGCCGCTCAACGCGGTTTATACGAGATCCGTGGTCTGGGCGCAAAGCGTCGCGTGCCGCATTTCGACGATCTGCTGTTCCTCGGCGCGTCGCTGTCGCGCTATCCGCTCGAAGGTTATCGCGAGAAGTGCACGTCGCAGACCGTGCTTGGCACGCGCTTCGCAAAGAAGCCCGTCGTGCTCGACATCCCGATCACCGTGGCAGGGATGAGCTTCGGTGCGCTCTCGGCAAACGTCAAGGAAGCGCTCGGCCGTGCAGCCACGGAGGTGGGTACGTCGACGACGACCGGTGACGGCGGGATGACGCAGGAAGAGCGCAGTTCGTCGAAGACGCTCGTCTACCAGTGCCTGCCGTCGCGCTACGGGTTCAATCCCGACGACGTACGTCGTGCGGATGCGATCGAGGTTGTGATCGGGCAAGGCGCGAAGCCAGGCGGTGGCGGGATGCTGCTCGGGCAGAAGGTCAATCCACGCGTGGCCTCGATGCGCACGCTGCCGGCGGGCGTCGACCAGCGCTCGGCAAGCCGCCATCCGGACTGGACCGGCCCGGACGATCTCGCGATCAAGATCCAGGAACTGCGCGAGATCACCGACTGGGAAAAGCCGATTTACGTGAAGGTCGGGGCAACGCGCACGTTCAACGACGTGAAGCTCGCGGTGCATGCGGGTGCAGATGTCGTCGTGGTCGACGGCATGCAGGGCGGCACGGCGGCGACCCAAACCTGCTTCATCGAGAACGTCGGCATCCCGACGCTGGCGGCGGTTCGTCAAGCCGTCGATGCGCTCGAGGACCTGAACATGAAGGGGCAGGTTCAACTGATCGTATCGGGGGGTATCCGCACGGGGGCGGATGTCGCGAAGGCGCTCGCACTCGGCGCGGATGCCGTTGCGATCGGCCAGGGGGTCCTGATGGCGCTCGGTTGCAACAGCGAGTCCTACTTCCAGGACGGCATGCTGCATTCGGCCGTGGCCGACTACGCGGCACTCCATACGTCGCCGGGTTTCTGTCACCACTGCCACACCGGCAAGTGCCCGGTCGGTGTGACGACGCAGGACGCAGTCCTGGAAAAGCGTCTCGAACCGGAAGAGGGCGCGCGTCGCGTGCGGAACTACCTGAAGACGCTGAACATGGAACTGACGACCATCGCGCGCGCATGCGGCAAGCAGAACGTGCACCACCTCGAGCGCGAAGATCTCGTCGCGCTGACGGTCGAGGCGGCCGGAATGGCGCGGGTGCCGCTTGCCGGCACGTCGTGGATTCCGGGCGGGCGCGAGTGATTCCGATGTAATCGCGTGTGTGACGGGGCGCCGTGTGGGCATGCGGCGTCCGTCATCAACCGGTTCAGGTTATGCGACACGCGCGGTGAACCCGCGTCGTGTCGCATTCGTTCCGATATTGCTGGTTCGTCATCAGTTCGCGCGTGCGTCGCGGTGCGGTGCACGTCTTTGTTCGAGGAAACGACACATGAAAAAGATGATTGGCTGGATTCTATGGGCCTGGCTTGGGCTGCTGGCGCTGCCCGTGTTCGCGGATGACAAAGTGGCAGCCGCAGTGCCGGTGCCGAACAAGGGCGACACCGCGTGGATGATCGTCGCGACGCTGCTCGTCGTGATGATGGCGGCGCCAGGGCTTGGCCTTTTCTACGGTGGCATGGTGCGAGCGAAGAACATGCTGTCGATCCTGATGCAGACACTCGTGGTGTTCTGCCTGCTCGGCGTACTGTGGGCGGTATACGGTTACAGCATCGCGTTCACGGAGGGCAATGCATTCTTCGGAGGACTCTCGAAGGCGTTTCTGGTTGGCATCACGCCAGACTCGACAGCCGCGACGTTCAGCAAGGGTGTAGTGATCCCTGAGTTCATCTATGTGTCGTTTCAGCTGACGTTTGCTGCAATCACGCCAGCGCTGATTGTCGGTGGCATCGCCGAGCGCGCGAAATTCTCCGCGGTGCTGGCGTTCATGGTGCTGTGGTTCACCTTCTCGTACCTGCCGATCGCGCACATGGTCTGGTACTGGGCGGGCCCCGATGCTTACACGAGCGCCGCGGCGGCTGACAAGGCCAACGCGACGGCCGGGTTCCTGTTCCAGAAGGGTGCGATCGATTTCGCGGGAGGCACCGTGGTGCATATCAATGCGGGCATCTCGGCGCTGGTCGGCGCGATTATGATCGGCAAGCGGGCGGGGTTTGGCCGGGAGACGATGGCGCCGCACAACCTGACGTTGACGATGATCGGCGGTTCGCTGCTGTGGGTCGGCTGGTTCGGATTCGATGTCGGTTCCGCGCTCGAGGCAAGCGGTGCGGCCACGCTGGCATTCGTCACGACGCTTTTGGCAACATGTGCGGCGACGGTGTCGTGGACCTTCGTCGAATGGTCGCTGAAGAAGAAGCCGTCGATGCTCGGCGCGGTGTCCGGCGCGATCGCCGGGCTGGTTGTAATCACCCCGGCATGTGGATTCGTCGGGCCGATGGGCGCGATCGCGATGGGGTTGATCGCTGGCATCGTGTGCTATTGGGGCGTCAACGGGCTCAAGCGCCTTCTCGGCGTCGACGATTCGCTCGACGTATTCGGCGTGCACTGCATCGGCGGCATCGCGGGTGCGCTGCTCACCGGGGTATTCGCATCGCCGTCGCTGGGCGGAACCGGGATCTACGACTACGTCGGGAACAAGGTCGCCGATTACCACATCGGCGAGCAACTGATTGCGCAGTGCTGGGGCGCCGGGACCTCGCTCGTGTGGTCGGCGGTCGTGTCGGTTGTCGCATTCAAGCTCGTCGATATGACGATTGGCCTGCGTGTCGATGGCGAGGGCGAACGCGAAGGGCTCGACGTCAGCTCGCACGGGGAGACGGCCTATCATTCGTGAGGCGTGGCGAAGTCGTGCCGCTCTCTTTGCCAACCGGCCTCACGAGCAGGTTAATGTACTTCGTGGGAACGCTGTAGCGGTTACGCTGGAAGTGGGGGAGACTGGTGGACAGCACGCGCAGCGTCCGCTCGACATAGCCGTCGAACGGGCGTGGGTTGGAAATCAACAGTGTGCGTTCATCCTCGTCAAGGACGATCTATTGAAGCAATACGATCATTGTGCTGCCGCCTTGATTCGCAACGCATTGTCGACGCTGATGACACCGCTCACCCCGCGCGCGGCGTCGACCGCCAACGTGATCTGCGAGGCGTCGGGCACGCTGCCCGTCAGGGTTACAGCACCTTGCTTCGCGAAAACGACGATTTGCGTGCTGTCGATGCCCTTGAATCTCGCGAGCGTGCGGCGCACCTGCGTCGCGAGCTTGCGGTCGGCGCGCCGCTGTTCCTTCGCGACTTGCCGCGCGCTGCCCGGATTCGTCGACACCTCGGGAGAACTGCCGGCCTGTGCGTGCGCGAGTGTCGAGCTACCCAAGATCGATGCGATGAACAGTACTGCGATCGAGCAAGCTTTCTTCATGTCGATGTTCCCTGGTTAAAAGGTGTGCTTGATGCCGATATTGACGCCGGTAGTCGTACCAGGGGCCACGGCTGTCCCCCCGTTGGTTGCCAGCCCTGTATTCATTGCACCGTGGTTGTTCACGATGGCAACCTGGGTATACAGCGTCGTGGCTTTCGACAAGAAGTAGTTCGCGCCCAATGCACCGAGCAGCGAGTGATTGTTCGAGTTGTTGCGATCTTTCGAGTACCACGCGCCGCCATTGAGGTCGATGCTCGGCGTAAGGACGTAGTCGACGCCACCGCCATAGACATTGCTGTTGAATGAGCCGGCCACCTTGTAGTTGACGAACGACGCTTTCACTGTCAGCTTTCCGAAGCGGTAACCGGCACCGAGCATTCGTCCTTCGAACTGGGTGTCGCTGGGCACTGGCGTTTGCACGCCGCCAGCATTGCTGTCATAGATCGATGCTTCCGCCAGCAAGCTACCGTTGTCGTACTTCAAGCTCGCCGAATACTGTCGGCCAGCACGGAAATCGCCCGGCACACCGCCAGGTGCGAACATGACGCTTCCCTGAAAGCCGGCGATCGTTGGGCTGGTGTATGACAGCGCGTTTGTATTGAAGACGCCGGTCGCAGCCACGGCGCCGACATACGGAAGCAGGCTGCTACCGAACAATGACAGGCCGCGCGGATCCAGGTCGTACAGGGTGAGGAAGAAGGGCGAGTACTGCAGACCAAACTTAGCGTTGCCGAAGGCTCCGTCCAGTCCAATCCATGCTTGGCGACCGAACAGATTGCCGTTCGAGCTATTGAAGCCACCGTTTGCCACACTGATACCGCTTTCGAGTGCGAATTGAGCTTTCAGACCGCCGCCGATGTCCTCGGTGCCCCTCAATCCGAACTGCGACGGCGCTTGTCCGCTGTCGATGATCGAGAACTGCTTGCCAGCGTTTTGCCCCGGTACCGCGCCTACGTTTCTGCTCGTGTACAGAAGGCTGGCATCCAGCACACCATACAGCGTCACCGAACTTTGTGCTGAAGCCCAATGTGGAAGGCAGAGCAGTATTGCTGCGCTTGGTATCGCTATTTTATTCGCTATGCTAACAATAAATGGTCGATTTTTTTCATGATTAGATAAGAAAAGATTCGGGACAGGGGCGGCTGTTTCACCGCCGCATGATTCGATTGAAAATGGTTACTTGATCGAGGCTGTCAGGGCCGTGGACGACTTCGCACGACGCGGCGCTCGTGTTTCCTTGAAGAAAATCGAAACGACGGCACCCATGGCGAGACATGCCCCACCAATGAACAACACCACGGGGAGTCCAAGACGATCGGCATAGGCTCCTGCAACCATCGGGGCCACGGCGCCGCCCAAAATCTCGCCTGTTCCCATAATGAGCGAACTTGCCGTTGCCGCGAGACGGGGCGGGACGCTTTCGACGCTCAATAACGCCATGAAGAGGGTCGTCGCACTTCCAGCTACACCGCCCAGGAGGACGTACATGGTGGTCGTCGTGGTCGACGGTCCAACAAAGTAGAGCGACAGCATTTGGGCGGCCGCAAGTCCGAGAAACAGAATGGCAGCTGCGCGGCGGCCGATGTAGTTAGACGCAATCGGAATACCGATAACCCAGATAATCTGAAAGAATCCAGATATTGACGCCAGGCTGCCCATCTTCTCAGTCGAGAGATTGCCGATTTTGACCCAGTACAAGGGGCCGAATGTATAACCCATCCACATTCCAGACAGCGTGAGGGTACAGACAACGACCGACAGCCAGACGTTTCGTACGAGAAGAGTCGAGACAGTATCGGCAATGCGCTGGCGAAAGCCGCCGGACTTTTCGTCTGCTTCCGGCTCGTCGCCCGGAATGGCGTCATGTCGCAGGAAAAAGAACACCGCGAAGCCCAGCAGCAGAGAGGGCAGACAACTCAAGATAAATGCGGCTTTCCAGTCAAAAATTGCTGCGATGTGGGTAACGGCGATCGGACCCAGCGTGAGGCAAATAATCACCACGCCAGCCCCGACGAATCCCACGTTCACGGCATATCGGCCGGGGCTGCTGTGGCGAAAGAGGATCGCCATCATGAGGGGAAAGATTGGCCCCTCGCACGCACCGGTGAGGACCCGGAAGACCAGCAATGTCGAGAAAGTCCCCGACATTGCGGACGCTCCGGCAAAGACAGAGGTAAGGATAACCAGTACTGCCAGACCGATACGGGAACCGATCTTTCGGTCGATATAGGACGTCAGCGAGATGGCTGATGCAGAGTACGCGAGCGTGGTCGTCAGCATGATCTGCCCGATCTGCGTATTGCTCATGTGGAACACGTTCACGAGTTCTGGCGTGAGGAAAGCTATCGCCAATCGATCGAGAAAGATGAACCCCCAGACCAGGGCCAGCAAGAGAACCAGTAGGTTCTCCATTCTACGTGTATTCATTAGTAATCCAGAATATGATGATTTGCTTGGTTAAATAATGGTAAGGCAACTGTTGAATTTGTCCGCGCCTGCGATTCCGGATCAATTTTTCCAGGTGGAACCGGTATCGCCAATGTGTCGATCGAACCAGGCGAGTAAATTCCGTGACGCAGCTTCTTCGATCTGACTATTGCTTCTAGCGGCGACGATCATGCCATTCCTGACCAGAATGGCTTCGGCCTACTCGTAGCCTCGACCGGAATGGATTTCCCGCTTGTGAACGCTCTTTCGTTCACGTTGGCGCTCGATGCTTTCGCTTCGCTTTCCGCGGCTAAGACTCTCTGAAGAGGAAATTAATCGTATGTTTATTGGCCGGCTGCAAGGGCGTTCGGTATGAAATCAAATGTAAGAGACAAAAATTTACTCAGCTATCAACCATCGGTATGGCCTGCATACCTTCGGTTGATAGTGTTATCTCGCGGTCGGAGGCAGAGTGTTGCAAAACGGAGAGGAAGAAGGCCCAAACACGGTTAGCTGTCCGCATGCCGATCGGCCTTGAGCAGTCCGCGCTGCAGGAGAACGCAGTTCCGACTTCATACTGAAGATGAAATTGAAAAAAAAGCAACTCAAGCGTGCAACGCATGACCAGCAGAACCCGGAGGGCACGCAGCCGTCACGGCGCGATTTCCTGAAGTCGGCGAGCCTTGCCGCTGCCGCGCTCGGGATTGGCGGCCAGGCCTCGCTGGCGGCCGAAAAGCCTCAGGCGTCGGTGTCCGCCAGGCGGACGTCGGCGCAGACTTTGAAGGTCCCGCCTGCGTCGCTGCCGAAAGGCATGAATATTCTCTTCGTTATTTCCGATCAGGAGCGGTACTTCGACACCACACGGTTCCCGGCGCCGGGCCGTGAGCGGATTCGCCAGCAAGGCACGACATTCACAAACCACCAGATCGCGTCGTGTGTTTGCTCGCCGTCGCGCTCGACGATCTATACCGGGCAACACATTCAGGAGACGGGCGTCTTCGACAACAGCGAGAGTGTCTGGTAGCGCGATACGTCGACGGACATCGAGATGATTGGCCACCGGATGCAGCGCGCGGGCTACTACCCAGCCTACATGGGAAAATGGCATCTGAGCAGAACGCTCAACACGACCATGCAGCCGTTTACCGCGAATCCGGTACAGTACACGAACGCGATGGAGAAATACGGCTTCCACGACTATTACGGGATGGGCGACAGCATTGGTTACACGCTCGGCGGCTATCTATACGACGACTTCGTGACGTCCGGCGCGATCAACTGGATGAAATCGAAGGGAGCGTCGCTCAACGGCAAGGACAAGCCCTGGTTCCTCGCGGTCAATCTGGTCAATCCGCACGACGTAATGTTCGTGGACCCGCGCGGCGATCAGGCACGCGGCACACTGACGAAGCGCGGTGCTCTTGCGACAGCGACGCCGCCGGCCGACGAGCCGTACGACGCAGAGTGGCCGGCCTCGCTCGCGCGCACGCGCAAGCAGCCCTTCGATGCACCCGGCCGGCCGCGGGCCCATCTCGAGTACATGAAGGCCAATGAGGACATCGTCGGTGGCTGGCCCAGCACCGATGGCGAGTGGCACGTGCTGAAGGACTACTATTTCAACTGCATCCGTGACAACGACCGTCAGGTCGTCCGCTTGCTCGACGCGCTCGATGCGCTTGGAATGGCCGACAACACGATTATCGTGATGACAGCCGATTACGGCGAGCTCAACGGCGCGCATCAGATGTGGGGCAGGGGCGCCTGCACCTACCGCGAGCAGAATCACGTTCCATTCATCGTCAGCCATCCCGCCTATCCAGGCTGAAAAACCTGCGACGCCGTCACGTCACACGTGGATGTCGTACCGACGCTGCTGCAACGGACGGGCATGCCAGACAGTCAGTTATCCGATCTTACGCGCGGGCTGCCGGGGCGAAGCGCGGCGCCCCTGCTTGCGAATCCCAGCCAGGCGCCGCTGCATGCGGTGCGCGCGGCTTCGCTCTTCAACTACCACATGCTGCTGTTTGCGGATGCGCAGTGGTGCGCGAAAGAGCTTCGGTCGCTGCTCGATATGAGCAAGCCGGCGTCCGAGCGATTGAAGCAGGCGGCGGCGTTCCAACCGGATCTGTCGCTGCGTGGTGGCGTCCGCAGCGTGTTCGACGGCCGCTACCGGTTCAGCCGCTATTTTTCGCTGCTCGACTACAACGCTCCACACAGTCTCAATGAGCTGTTCGCGCACAACGACGTCGAACTCTACGATCTGAAAGCGGATCCGGACGAAGTCGACAATCTCGCGACCGACAAGTCGAAACATCGCGACCTGCTTCAAGCGATGAACGCGCTGCTCAATACGACGCTCGCGAGCGAAGTCAGCCACGACGATAGCCGCGAGCTGCCGCTGCGGGACGGAAAGGTGGTCTTCGCGGTCTGAAAACTCGTCCATTTTCGCGGAGTTGCGGGAACCGGCTATCGAGCAGGGAGGGGCTTGGTGACGGTAGCGACGTCGGCAATGAACGGTTGTTGCCGCCGGCGCGCTTGTTCCGCACAAATCGAGTCGCACCGTAATCCGTGGGCGCGTTACCGCTAGTGTTGGCCAGCCGCGTACCGCTCGTTCCGCTGGCCACCGTGGCCATGTCGCGCTGCTCTGCGCTGCAGAAGCGGAACGGTGCGAGTAATTGTGGGAAAGGGGGGCGATTGTTGCCCCCCGAGCGTCAACGGCGGCGACAGCACACGCTTCCATCAGGTGAATTTGGGCGCGAACTATTCGCTGTCCAAGCGCACGGCGCTATATTGCAGTCGAGATTTCCCAGTTCGCGTCGGGCGGGGGACTAGGTATCGGTCCAGTCACGGGGGCGAGCGCCAATTACGCGCAGATTCCGAATCTCGTTAACAGTAATTCGAACCGGCAGTTCGCCGTGATGTCGGGCATTCGTATGATGTTATGAGTGTCCGTCTGCCAGCGGGATCGATTTGCTGGGTGTCGCGACGCGAGCGGCGGAGCCCTGCACGTTTCTGCACGGCTCCGCGGCGCTGAGCGAACATCTGACTGACGATCGGCGCAAGCGAAACCGTGTTCGCGCACCGTATATCATTCGCCCATCACATCGAATGAGGCGAATCATGGTTGAAAAACGGGGTATCCAATCGATCGAGGTCGGCGGCGCGCTTCTGCGGGCGCTTGTCGACCACGGCGGACCGATGCTTCTTGGCGATCTTGCGAAGAAGGCCGGGATGCCGTCGGCGAAGGCACATCCCTATCTCGTCAGCTACTGCAACCTCGGACTTGTGAGCCAGGATCCAACGAGCGGGCGCTACGAGCTTGGCCCGTTCGCGCTGCAGATGGGGCTCATCAGCCTGCAGCGGATGGATCCGGTCCGGGTCGCGATTCCGCTCGTCGACGCAATCGGGCCCACGGTCGGCCATACCGTCGCGCTCGCGACACCCGGTAGCTATGGACCGACGATCGTCCATATCCGGCCAGCGATCGATCCAATTCACGTCGCGATGCGGACAGGCACGGTGATGTCGCTGCTGCAGACCGCAACTGGCCTCGCATTCGCCGCTTATCTGCCGCCGATGACGGTTCGGGCACTCGTCGAGATCGAGACGAAGGTTGCGCGCCAGGCTGGCACTGTGCACGCGAAGTTCGAGCAGTCCGAGCTCGATGCATTGCTCGGCGAGATCCGCGAGCACGGCCTGGCACGAACGCTCGATGCTCCGATTCAGGGCATCAGCGCGATGAGTGCGCCCGTGTTCGACTACACCGGCCAGATCGTGCTGGCCGTCACCGCGATCGGGCCGACCGGCTCGTTCGACTCGGCCTGGAACGGTCGTCTTGCCACCGCGCTGCGCGACTGCGCCGCCGCGATTTCCGCGAAGCTCGGCTTTCAGATCCCCTGACCGGTCTCAACCGGGCCGCGATTCCCGATTCCGAGCCGTATCGCGCATGCCCCATTGGCGCGGCGTGCGTGCTCGTGCGCGTCCGCGGCATGCCAGTCAATTGCCGCTCGCGGTTCGGGTAAACATCAATTCTGCAATATACAATCGATTATACAATGATGAATAATAAGGTACTGACAAATCAGTTCGTGAATGGAGGATGCAAATGGAGGCAACGGCGCACCGTGAGGTCGACTATCAGAAACTGAGCTTCCCATTTCGGCGCGCGGCCGAACAGGATGAAGACCGCCAGATCGTTCATCCGGTCGTCGTGGTCGGCGCAGGCCCGATCGGATTGGCCACCGCGATCGACCTCGCGCAGCAGGGCATACGTGTCGTGTTACTCGACAACGACAACACGTTGTCAACCGGCTCGCGGGCAATCTGTTTCGCGAAGCGTACGCTGGAGATCTTCGATCGACTGGGCTGCGGCAAGCGGATGCTGGAAAAGGGAGTACGCTGGAACGTCGGCAAGGTGTTCCTGCAGGATGAGCTGATTTACACGTTTGACCTGCTGCCGGAATCCGGTCACGCGTATCCGGCATTCATCAACATTCAGCAGTACTATGTGGAAGGCTATCTCGCGGATCGAGCATTGACGATGTCGAACCTCGAGATCCGCTGGAACAACCAGGTCGAGGCGATCGAACAGACGGCCGATACAGTCTCGATGCGCGTCAGTACTCCCGACGGCGAATACACGGTACGCGCTCAGTACGTGGTTGCGGCGGACGGTTCGCGCAGCACGATCCGCAAGGCGATGGGACTCGACAGTCGCGGTCGTGTGTTCAAGGACCGCTTCCTGATCGCCGACGTCAAGATGAAGGCATCGTTCCCGACCGAGCGTTGGTTCTGGTTTGACCCGCCGTTCCACCGAAATCAGTCAGTGCTGCTACACAAGCAGCCAGACGATGTCTGGCGTATCGATTTCCAGCTTGGCTGGGATGCCGATCCGGTCGCCGAGAAGGAGCCGGAGCGTGTGATACCGCGTGTCAAGGCGCTGCTCGGTGACGATGTCGAGTTTGAGCTCGAATGGGTCAGCGTATATACGTTCTCGTGCCTGCGGATGGATGACTTTCGTCACGGGCGTGTGCTGTTCGCCGGCGATTCGGCGCATGGAGTGTCGCCGTTCGGCGCACGCGGCGCGAACAGCGGTGTGCAGGATGGGGACAACCTTGCTTGGAAGCTGAAGTTCGTGCTCGACGGCACGGCGCCGGATGCATTGCTCGATACCTATGCGTCGGAGCGGCAGTTCGCGGCCGAGGAAAACATTCTGAATTCGACGCGAGCGACTGACTTCATCACGCCCAAGAGCGCTATCTCGCGCGTCTTCCGCGATGCGACGCTCAAGCTAGCGAAGGATTGTGCGTTTGCCCGGCGGGTGGTCAACAGCGGGCGTCTGTCGTTGCCGTCGGTGTTATCGGATTCGCCGCTGAACACGCCGGACGCGCCGAATGACACGTTTTCCGGCGCGATGGCGCTCGGGGCGGTCTGCACCGATGCGCCGATCGCGATCGACGGCAGGGTGCGCTGGTTCCTCGAAACCGTTGCGGAAAGCGCATTCGCGGTAGTTGTATTTGCAGCGCCTGGCGAGTCAGCCGCGTCATACGCGCAACGGCTTGCCGGCCTCCGTACCGATCATGTGCCGGTCCACGGGATCGTCGTCATGCCGAGCGGCGAGGCGGTTGCAGATCCGGCCCCCGCGGGCATTACGGCTATCGAGGATATCGATGGCGTGCTCGCGCAGCGTTTCGATGCGCGCGCCGGATCGTGCTATCTGTTGCGGCCCGACCAGCATCTGTGCGCGCGCTGGCGCGCGTTCGATCCGGCCGATGTCCGGGCTGCCGTCCAACGTGCCATCTGTCAATCATGAACACCATGAAGCTGATTCTCGACCCTAACATCGCCGAAGTCGACGCGTTCTATGAGCGCCTGATCGATACACATAACGGCCTGACCGATGCGCAGAGCATACGGTTGAACGAGCGACTGGTGAATGCGCTTCGCCGGCGCGTCGCCGATCCGGAAACGCTGGCGCAAGCTGACACAATTGCGAATCGAGATACGGAGAATGCGCCGATGCGCGATGCGAAATTGATCCTGCTGCTTTCGAACCATATCGGCGATATTGCGGCGATTGCTGCCGAGATGGCCGAGGCGCGCATCGCAGAATCGGTATTGGAACTGGGTGGCACGTCGCATGCTTGTGCAACAGGACGGGAGGGCTGACAAATGAAGATGAACCTTACGAAGCCGAGCGACGCCGGCTACCTGAGCGGATTCGCGAACGAATTCGCGACCGAGGCGCTGCCCGGCGCGCTGCCGCACGGCCGCAACTCGCCGCAGCGCGCGCCCTACGGGCTGTATGCGGAGCAGTTGTCGGGCACCGCGTTTACCGCGCCGCGCAGCCACAACCGCCGCTCGTGGCTGTACCGGATCCGCCCGGCGGCCGTGCACCGGCCGTTCGAGCCGTACGCGGGCCCGCAGCGGCTCGTGTCGGAGTTCGGCGACTCGGCCGACGTGCCGCCGACGCCGCCGAACCAGCTGCGCTGGGATCCGCTGCCGATGCCGGTCGAGCCGACCGATTTCGTCGAAGGCTGGGTGACGATGGCCGGCAACGGTTCGGCCGCCGCGATGAACGGTTGCGCGATCCACCTGTACGCGGCGAACCGCTCGATGCAGGACCGCTTCTTCTACAACGGCGATGGCGAGCTGCTGATCGTCCCGCAGCAGGGGCGCCTGCACATCGCGACGGAACTTGGCCGGCTCGACGTCGAGCCGTTCGAGATCGCGGTGATCCCGCGCGGCGTGCGCTTCACGGTAGCGCTGCCGGATGGCGACGCGCGCGGCTACATCTGCGAGAACTTCGGCGCGCTGCTACGGCTGCCTGACCTCGGCCCGATCGGCTCGAACGGGCTCGCGAACCCGCGCGACTTCCTGACGCCGCAGGCCGCGTACGAGGATCGCGAAGGCGCGTTCGAACTCGTCACGAAGCTGAACGGGCGACTCTGGCGCGCGGACATCGGCCATTCGCCGCTCGACGTCGTCGCATGGCACGGCAACTACGCGCCGTGCAAATACGACCTGCGCCTGTTCAACACGATCGGCTCGATCAGCTTCGACCATCCCGATCCGTCGATTTTCCTCGTGCTGCAATCACCGAGCGACACGCCGGGCGTCGACTCAATCGACTTCGTGATCTTCCCGCCGCGCTGGCTCGCGGCCGAGGATACGTTCCGCCCGCCCTGGTTCCACCGCAACGTCGCGAGCGAATACATGGGGCTCGTGCATGGCGCGTACGACGCGAAGGCCGAAGGTTTCATGCCGGGCGGCGCGAGCCTGCACAACTGCATGTCGGGTCACGGGCCGGACGCTGACACGTTCGAGAAGGCGTCCGTGGGCGACACGACGAAGCCGCACAAGGTCGACGCAACGATGGCGTTCATGTTCGAAACCCGCACGCTGATCCGGCCGACGCGTTACGCGCTCGACACCGCGCAGCTGCAGGCCGATTACTTCGAATGCTGGCAAGGCATCAGGAAACACTTCAATCCGGAGCAAAGATGAGCGATACCCAAGACTGGCGCGCGACGCTCGACCCGGCCCGCAAGAGCTGGGTCGATACGGCGAACGATCCCGCCTGCGATTTCCCGATCCAGAACCTGCCGTTCGGGATCTTCAGCGATGCGAAGCAACCGGCGCGCCGCGTGGGCGTCGCGCTCGGCGACCAGATCGTCGATCTCGCCGCGCTCGCGCGTGCGGGCCTCGTGACACTGTCGGCCGGTGCCGACGTATTTGCCGCGCCGACGCTCAATCCGTTCATCGCACTCGGCCGCGATGCATGGCGCAGCGTGCGCGTGCAGCTGTCGGCGCTGTTCTCGCGCGGCGACGCGCGGCTGCGCGATGAAGCCGCGTTGCGTGCGCAGGTGCTCGTCGCGCAACGCGACGCGACGCTGCATCTGCCGGTCGATATTCCCGGCTACACCGATTTCTATTCGTCGAAGGAGCACGCGACCAACGTCGGCTCGATGTTCCGCGATCCGAAGAATGCGCTGTTGCCGAACTGGTTGGAGATGCCGATCGGCTACAACGGCCGCGCGTCGTCGGTGGTCGTGAGCGGCACGCCGGTGCGGCGCCCGAACGGGCAACTGAAGCTGCCCGACCAGGAGCGTCCGGTGTTCGGCGCGTGCCGCAAGCTCGACATCGAACTGGAGACGGGCTTCATCGTCGGGAAGGGCAACGCACTCGGCGAGCCGATCGCGTGCGAGGACGCCGAAGCGCATATTTTCGGGATGGTGCTGCTGAACGACTGGAGCGCACGCGACATCCAGCAGTGGGAATACGTGCCGCTCGGCCCGTTCAACGCGAAGACCTTCGCGACGACGATCTCGCCGTGGATCGTCACGCTCGACGCGCTCGAACCGTTCCGCGTCGCGCAGCCCGAACAGTCGCCGCAGCCGCTCGCGTATCTGCAGCACGCGGGCAGGCATGCGTTCGACATCGCGCTGGAAGTGACGCTGCGTGCGGAAGGCGTCGCCGAAGCGACATCGATCTGCCGCACCAACTTCAAGCACATGTACTGGACGATGGCGCAGCAGCTCGCGCATCACACGGTCGCGGGCTGCAACACGCGCGTCGGCGACCTGATGGGTTCGGGCACGATCAGCGGGCCGACCAGGGATTCGTTCGGCAGCCTGCTCGAACTGACGTGGAACGGCAAGGAGCCGCTCGCGCTGAATGGCGGCGGCAGCCGCACGTTCATCGAGGACGGCGACGAGCTCACGCTAGCGGGCTGGTGCCAGGGCGACGGCTATCGCGTCGGCTTCGGCACGTGCGTCGGCAAGATCCAACCTGCGCTCGCCAGCGCGGACGATGGGGCGGGGCCGGATGCCTAATCTGAGCCTGTACACGTACTTTCGAAGCTCGGCATCGTTCCGGGTGCGGATCGCGCTGAACTTGAAAGGGCTTGACTACACGCAGCTCCCGGTGCACCTGCTGCGCGATGGCGGCGAGCAACTGAACGAGGCATACCGCAAGGTGCAACCGGATGGTCTCGTTCCGGCGCTGATCGATGGCGATGGGCAGCCGCTATCGCAATCACTCGCGATTATCGAGTATCTGGACGAGCGTTACCCGGAGCCGCCGCTGCTGCCCGCCGACCCGGCAGACCGGGCGTTCGTCCGTGCGGTCGTCCTGCAGATCGCGTGCGAGATTCACCCGCTGAACAATCTGCGCGTGCTGACCTATCTGAAGAAGGTGCTCGACGTCAGCGACGAGCAGAAGACCGCGTGGTACGCGCACTGGATCGGCGCTGGCTTTGCGTCGCTCGAACGCAAGCTCGCGTCCGATCCGCGTGTCGGCCGCTGCGTGTTCGGCGATATGCCTAGCATTGCCGACCTGTGCCTCGTTCCTCAGGTCTGGAACGCGCGCCGCTTTGCGATCCCGATGGACGCGTACCCGACGCTGCGCCGGCTCTACGAGCACGCATCGCTACTCCCTGCGTTCGCGAGCGCGGAGCCGTCTGTCCAACCGGATGCCGAGCCCCCTCCGGCGTAGGCTCCGCATCACCACAACGCTCAATTTCATTCATAGGGAAGGAAACTCACATGGCTAAGGCATTCGCTTCTCAAGCCGATCTGGAAGTGAAGAAGATCACCTGGACCCAGCTCTCGGAGAACGCCTACGCATACACCGCCGAAGGCGACCCGAACTCGGGCGTGATCATCGGCGACGACAGCGTGCTGATCGTCGACACGACCGCGACGCCCGCGATGGCGCAGGACCTGATCGCGAAGATCCGCAGCGTGACCGACAAGCCGATCAAGCACGTCGTGCTGTCGCACTACCATGCGGTGCGCGTGCTCGGCGCGTCCGCGTATTTCGACGAAGGCGCGCAGCACGTGATCGCGAGCCGCGGCACGTATGAAATGATCGTCGAGCGCGGCGAGGCCGACATGAAGTCGGAGATCGAGCGTTTCCCGCGCCTGTTCGCGGGCGTCGAGACGGTGCCGGGCCTGACCTGGCCGACGCTCGTGTTCGAGCGCGAGATCACGCTGTTCCTCGGCAAGCTCGAAGTGAAGATCATGCACGTTGGATCGGGCCACACGAAGGGCGACACGATCGTCTGGCTGCCGTCGCAGAAGGTGCTGTTCTCGGGCGACCTGGTCGAATACGACGCGGCCTGCTATTGCGGCGACGCGCAGCTCGAACAGTGGCCGGCCACGCTCGAGGCGCTGCGCGCGCTCGGCGCGGAAAAGCTCGTGCCGGGCCGCGGCCCCGCGCTGCTGAATCCGGCCGAAGTGAACAAGGGCCTTGACTACACGAAGGACTTCGTGACGACGCTGCTCGCGCAGGGCCGCAAGGCGGTCGAGCGCAAGCTCGACCTGAAGGCGTCGATGGCGCTCACGCGCGAAGCGATGGATCCGAAGTTCGGCCAGGTGTTCATCTACGAGCACTGTCTGCCGTTCGACGTGTCGCGCGCGTTCGACGAAGCGAGTGGCATCACGCATCCGCGCATCTGGACGGCGCAGCGTGACAAGGAGATGTGGGCCGCGCTGCAGGACTGAGCGAAGGTTACGGCACAAATCGCTTTCAATTTTCTATTTGGTGATATGGGCGGCAGGAACTCCGATTCGTGCCGCCTTTTCATGTGCGCCCGGCAGGGGCACTTGTGACCTGGTACACATCATGAATGCAAGGTGCCTTGCCGTACTCGCTCGGTCTCGCGACGCTATGGACATGCGTCTCCTGCAAGGTGACGCGATTGGCGTGACTACGCGACAGGTTGTCGTGTCTTGAGTAGTCCAATCAACTCGACGCGGTTCTTGAGCCCCGTGCGAGCGAGGATCTGTGTCACATAGCATTTGATCGTGGGTACAGCAAGATCAAGCCGGATCGCGATTTCCTTGTTGGATAGACCAAGACTGATTAGTCGCGCGATGTCAGCTTCCCGCGCAGACAGATTCAACGTTGCAAGGTTGCACGACGCATGTCTCCGAGCGCCGCCTGCAAGCTGCTGCCTGAGATTGAACTCGACGTACGGGAAGAGCGCCCGCGCGACCGCTATCGCTCTCGCGGTCGCGTCACTCTCCGCGTGTTTGGGGATCAGGTACGCCAACCAACCAAGCGCATTGGCGCCCCCGCCGTCCTCCCGAAAGCTCATCACGACCATGTCGGCAATTCCGTGTCCGGTCACGAATTGTTGATACCGACCGCTGTCCGGCGCGGCAGCCAGCCGTGCCGACAGTGTTTCGACATCCTGGCATTCGAGCGAGCCGTCGCCGTGCAGGAACGGATTGAACCGGTACATACCGCCAATGTAAGCGTGATGAAAATCGTCCGGTGATTTGTATCGCTCAAATATACCTTTCCCGAATCCGTCACCAAATATCTCCATTCCAGCTGGGTACTCCGGGAGTAGGCGTGTGGCCAGAGCAAGGCTTTCTTTGGCGAACTCTGCGACGGACATTTTGCTCGTTCCTCGATAGTCAGGTGGCAGACGTGTCGACGGTCGCGTTGGGAAGCGCCACCGGTGTCGCGTAAGCCGCGTTGGAGTCGGAACTGCTGCCTGAATCCGACTACTATACCGACGGTATCGCCGTCGTCCAAGCCCTGTAACGATGAACCGGAATGGGGTCGCAAGGCCAGTGCCGAGTGGACGGCGATCCACGGCCGCTTCGACTACGTTGACACTTATTTCACTCTATCCGCGGTCGAACACAATTCGACCTTCAAAAATAGTTTTTAGCACTTTTGTCTCCCCAATACTGGAGATGGGAACCTTGAATAGGTTTCGGTCGAGCACGATGAAGTCAGCCGATTTCCCTACCTCTATCGAGCCGATTCGGTGATCAAGCCCGATCGAGCGACTTCCCGCCAAGGTCATACATGAAAGTGCGTAGTGAAGGTCCACCGATTCGGCGCCGCGTTCGAGCATGCCCTGCAATGCGGGAAAGAGGTTCGGATCGGGGGGGAGGATCCAGTCAGAGCCGACCGAGATCTCGACGTCGTGATTGCGCAGCGTCGCAAATTTGAAGCCAGCATCGATCGGTGCGAACTCGGGCTCCTTTCGATGCCAGATGGCTGGAGACATTTCGGCTGTAACATCGAGTTCGGTCAGGCGCTTCACGTCATCCGGGGCAACGAAGCCGGCGTGCGCGATCTCGTGACGACATCCGGGGCCGTTCGTAGACCGCACGCGTGCAATGGCATTCAACGCTGTCCGCACAGCGCCCTCTGTGGAGCAGTGAATCTTGACGGTCATTCCCTCCGCGTCAAAGCGCTTCAAGGCTCCGAACAGTTCATCTTCCGAAAAAATCAGATTGCAATCAGATCATGCCGGGCATCATGGGCGCCTGCCTCCTCAATCAGGGGCAGGTGTGCGCGGCAGCGTCGCGACTTTATGTGCATCGCTCCATCTACGACAGGGTGGTAACCGGAATGAGCGGCGCCATGCAGCGCCTGCGCGTGGGGCCTGGCATGGACATGAGCGCGGATCTACAACCGCTGGTGTCGCGCGCACACGTCGAGAAAGTTGCCGCCTTGGTCGAGAAATCGGGAAAGACGGCGGTCATCGTCACCGGTGGCAGGCGCCCGAATTCCAGCGGCTTTTATTTCGAACCGACGCTGATCGTCAATGCCGACGCCGACAACCCCGCCGTGCGCGACGAGATCTTCGGACCAGTGGTCAGCGTCACGCCGATCGACACGCGGGACGAGGCGGTGATCCTAGCGAACGCTTCAAAGAATGGCTTGGCCGCGAGCGTGTGGACCAATGACCTCAATTCGGCATTGCGCGGCATTCGGGCGCTGGAAGCCGGAACCGTCTGGATCAACAGCCATATCCCGGTGGATCCCAATCTGCCGTTCGGCGGCTACAAACTGTGAGGTTCCCTCGGTATTTCGCCTTCCAACGGTCCCGAGTTATGCCGCGGCGTCCTTGGTCTGCTGAGCTTTGATCCAGTCTCGAAGGAACCGCTCCGGAGAAACAAAGCCGAGCGACGAATTACGACGACTGCGGTTGTAAAACACTTCGATGTATTCGAACAGATCGACCTTCGCGTCCTGATGCGTCCAGTAGCGCGTGGCATGAACCCGTTCGTTCTTCAAGCTGTTAAAGAAGCTTTCCGTCGGGGCGTTGTCCCAACAATTTCCCTTGCGGCTCATCGAGCAGCGCATGCCGTAGGCGGCCAGTTTGCGTTGGAACTCGTGACTCGCGTATTGACTGCCCCGATCCGAGTGGCACAGTGCGCCCAGCGCGGGTCGGCGGCGGAACCAAGCCATCGTCAGCGCGTCCGTTACGAGATCCGCCGTCATGCGCGGCTTGATCGACCAGCCAACCACCTCCCGGTTAAACAGGTCGAGCACCACGGCCAGGTACAGCCAACCCTCGTCGGTCCAGATGTACGTGATGTCCGAGCTGAACACCTGACTCGGCTCGGCGGGCGTGAACTCCCGATTCAACAGATTCGGCGCAACCGGCAGCTTGTGCTTCGAATCGGTCGTCGCTCGGTAACGGCGCTTTTGCCGGGCCCGGATGCCGTTCTCACGCATCAGCCGTTCCACGCGCGCCTTGCTGACTGGAAAGCCTCGATCACGGATTTCCTTGGTCATGCGTGGCGAGCCGTATGCGCCCTTGGCCTCGGCGTGCACCGTCCGGATCAGCGTCAGCAATTGCGTGTCCGTCAATCGCGTTCGCCCCGGTCTACCGCCACGCTTCCACGCGCGATAACCGTTCACGCTGACCGACAGCACGTGGCACAACGACGACAGTGGATATTGCCCGACCTGCCGGTCGATCCAGGCATACCTCACAGCAGGTCCTTCGCGAAGTATGCTGCCGCTTTTTTTGCGATCTCAAGCTACATCTGCAGGCGCTTGTTCTCCGCTCGCAGACGCGACAGTTCCATCTGCTCCGGCGTGACCGGCTTCGCTCCGGCGCCGTTGAGCTTGCCCGACGCTTCACCCTTCACCCAGTTGCGAAGCGTCTGCTCAGAAATGCCCAGCTCGCGGGCCACGACGGCCACTCCCTGGCCATCCTTGACCCGCTGTACGGCGGCCAACTTGAACTCTGCCGTGTACGACTGTTTCGGTACCTTGAACATGCCTAACTTCCTTCCTTTCCGTCGAGTTTACACACGACCTATTGGAAGGCGAAATTTCAGGGGAAGCTCACAGTCGGGTATCGGCCGGGAGCATGGCCGGCAGATGATCGAGCAATACACGGAGATCAAGTCGGTCTGCATTCCGGTTCCGCTGTGAGCGGCGCGAGACCAAAGAATTCATGGTTGTTCAAATAGTTGATAAGCTAAATCAAGGAGACGTCGATGAGTGCGATGGAGGGTAGCCAGACCTCGCTGCGCAAGGATGCGCTGGGCTGGTTGAATATCGTGTTTCTGGTGATTGCCACCAACGGGCCTCTTACGGCCCTGGTTGGCGGAGCGCCGCTTGCTATCGGCATGGGTAACGGGGCCGGCGCCGCAGGCACGTATGTCGTGGTTGGTTTGCTGTATCTCGTCTTCAGCGTCGGATTTTGCGCGATGAGCCGCTACGTCAAGAACGCCGGCGCGTTCTACGCTTATATTGCGCAGGGTATGGGACGCCCGTGGGGGGATCGGTGGCGCATTTATGGCCATCCTTGCATATAACGCCATGCTGAGTGCCTGCTATGCGATGATTGGCTTTTTCATCAGCTACGGCGTCCAATCGCATTTTGGTGTTGCCGTTCCATGGTGGGTGTGCACGCTGACTTCGATGGTGGTCGTGTTTTTCTTCGGTTACAAGAACATTGCATTTAGCGGTCGTGTGTTGTTCGCGCTGATGCTTTCCGAAGTTTCTATCATCCTGATTCTTGACGGAGGAATTCTCGCCAAGAGTGGCGCGAGCGCGGTTGCCCTGACGCCGTTTATGCCGTCGAATGTGTTTGGTCACGGGTTTGGTGCGTCGTTCGTGTTCGTCATCAGTTGCTACATGGGCTTCGAGACGACGGCCATCTATGCGGAGGAGGCACGCAACCCGGAACGTTCCATTCCCCGCGCCACCTATGCGGCGGTCATCCTGATCATGGCTCTGTATGCGGGTTCCGTATGGCTGGTCACGAATGCCTACGGTATTCCGGAAGCGATCGCGCAGGCCACGAAGGATCCGGGCAATATGTGGTTCATCATCACGCAGCGGTATCTGGGCGGCACTGCGGCCGACATTACCAACATACTGATGATCACGAGCCTGCTGGCCGCATTGATCAGCTTCCACAATGCCTCGGCGCGATATCTGTTTGCCCTCGGACGCGAGGGTGTGCTGTGGTCGCGTTTCGCCAAACTGCACCCTGTCCAACAGACGCCTCACGTTGCCGGTATCGCCCAGATTCTGGTCGGCGTCGCGGTCATCGCGCTGGCAGCGATTTACAAGGCTGACGCCATGCTCGTGGTGGTTCCGCTGTCCAGCGTGCCGGCGGCGGTCGGTATCGTTGCGGTGCAGGCACTGACGGCGTTGGCGGTGATCGGGTTCTTTGCACGCAACAGCCATGGCGTGTCGATCTGGCGACGCCTGATCGCGCCGACGATCAGCGGCGTGGGTGTCGTACTCTGCGTCTATGAAATCACCAGCAACGTGTCGCTGCTCACGGGTACGAATTCGTGGTTCTCAGAAGCGCTTCCGTGGATAACGCTTGCGGTTGGCGTGTTTGGCGCAGGCTTTGCCTATTGGCTGAAAGCTGCGCGTCCTGAACTCTACAAGAGTATGGGGCGGTTGCTCGACGAAGCGTAAACCGCATAGCGGTTCCGATATTCGCCCTCACCAAGTGCGCTTAGTGAGGGCGAATTGCGTTGGCTGAGGAGGGCGCGGCGGCGAGAGAAAGCATCGTCCGCACGGCTTCCTCATCGATACCATCGAGGCCGTGAGGATAGGCTTCGCGCTGCGGAATCAAGCTCATCAGGCCTTCTATCTGGCACGAGATGAGCGCGGCGCGCAGCGAGCAATCATGCGCGCTGAGGCGCGGATTAGCCTCTCCGATAAACCGCGAAAGTTCTGCGCGCTGCGCCACGTAAATCTGCTCGACGATCGAACGAGCAGATTCCTGGGTCTGTGCGATCGCCCACATATTGAAGAAAATCGACTGTGTGCGGGGCTCCCGATTGCCTGCCAGCGTATGGCGGAGTACCGCTTCCAGCCGTTCTTCTGAACTCAAATGCGCATTGGCAGCCAGGGTGCGATACTGTTCGAGATACCTTGATGCCAGCTGCGTCATGACTGCACCCAGGAGATCTTCGGAGTCCTGAAATGAAACTGCAGATTGGACAGACTGATACCCGCTTTGCCGGCGATCTTCCGCATCGAGAGTTCGCCATAGCCCTCGTCGACCATGAGGTCGATGGCGATGCACAAAATTCGTTCGATAGTATTTCGACCTCGCTGCGTGGCTGCCGATGTGTTTTCTGTTGTAGCGGCATCTTTTATGGCGACGCTATCGGTGTCGGGGTCTACTGACATGTCTTGAACTGCATGAGTGGTACGCACACTGAGGGGCATTCGCGTTGGCTCCAAAAGATGTTATCCATTTTCATTTTCACTCAACTCGTGCGAAGAGAATTCTAAAATTTCCGTCGATTTTTGTGAAATCATCCGAATGGCTGATTTCGACTGCGGATTCAACCCGTCGATGCAACATACTTGAGGCTGCACAGCAGCAAGGAGTGTTGCCACGCAACAGAGACGGCGGATCTACTATACAGACACCCGGAAGGCGTTAATGTGGGAGCGTTGGCGCACGGGCGAGTCACTGCAGCAGATTGCTCAGTTGCTTGATCGGAACCATTCCGCGGTACATCGGATTCTGGCGGAAACGGGCGGCATACAGCCAAAGCAACGGCACCGATCAAGATTCACCGGAACAAGTATCTGAACAATGTTGTCGAACAAGATCATCGGGTGATCAAGCGACGCACGCGGCCCATGCTCGGCTTCAAGAATTTTCGTTGTGCCCGGATCCTATTGAGTGGCATCGAGCTCATGCAGTTTTACTCTCTGGAAATCTAAGCAATCCTACTGATTCTGCCGTTTTCTCGCCATCTTTCCCTTGCCGCGACAAAGCCAGTCGCAGAATGTCCACACAAACAATTTGACATAGTTAAGGAAGGTCTGCAAAAGTCCTGGCATTGACGCCGCGTTCAGCTATCGTGGACGCATCGCGAATTGGTTGAGGAGAAGAGCAATGTCGCAGTTGGGTCTTGGTCTGGATCTGTCAACCAAACGCACGCGCAAGCGGGAATTTCTCGATGAGATGCGGCGTGTTGTGCCTTGGCTGAAGCTGATTGCGCTGATCGAGCCGCACTATCCGACGGGCAAAACCGGACGACCGCCGTTTCCGATCGCGACGATGTTACACATTCATTTTATGCAGCAGTGGTTCGGTCTGTCGGACCCCGCGATGGAAGAAGCGCTCTACGACGTGCCGCTGTATCGCGAGTTCGCCGGTCTTGACAGCGGCATGGTGCGGTTGCCGGATGAAAGCCCGATTCTCCGGTTCCGCCATCTGCTCGAAACGCATGGGCTGGCGACGAAAATGCTCGCGCTGGTCAATGAGATCCTGACGGAAAAAGGCTTGATGCTAAAGGCTGGATCTGCAGTCGACGCCACCCTGATTGCCGCGCCCAGTTCGACAAAGAACGGTTCCGGCACCCGGGATCCAGAAATGCAATCGACGCAGAAAGGCGGTAACTGGTACTTCGGCATGAAATCGCATATTGGCGTAGACGCCGAGTCTGGCTTGGTTCATACGGTCATTGGGACGGCGGCCAATGTGCACGACATCACCGTTGCCGAGGCGTTGCTGCACGGCGAAGAAACGGATGTCTACGCTGACGCCGGGTATCAGGGTATCGAGAAGCGTTGTGAGGCTGACGCAGTGCGTTGGCATGTTGCGATGAGACCGGGCAAGCGCAGGCTACTGGACCTGAGTGATCCTCTGGATGCGATATACGATCAGATCGAACGCCTGAAGGCAGGAATCCGAGCCAAGGTCGAGCACCCGTTTCGCGTCATCAAGCGGCAGTTCGGTTATGCGAAGACCCGCTATCGTGGTTTGATGAAAAATACCGCCCAGATCACCACTCTGTTTGCTTTGAGCAATCTATGGATGGCGCGCAGAGCTTTGCGAACATCTTAAAATCTGACCGGTGTGGCCATATGTTTCGCCAGCGCCGCCCCCGACAGGCTGCAGTGCCAGGCGGTCCCGGTCTCAAAAATGTTATCAATGTTCAGGCCTCGATGGTTGTGGAAGATCGTCGCTCCGGAAACGACTTCTGCAGACCTTCCTTAACACTCCCGTCGGACAAACCAGTAGTGGCCTTTGGCTGCGGCCTGGATCATCTGCGTCTGGGCGGATTCAGGTGTCAGCACCGCCTGCGAGCGGGGCTCCCGCTTTGTATGTCGGCAACCCCACCAGAAGTCTCGGAACTGCGGGGACCATCACCCAGTAGGCGTTCGCACTGTCGCGAGGAGAGGTCGCGAGCACGCTCGAACTACTGGACTTCGAGCGTGTCTGCTGATGGAACCAGGTGAACTCGCCTTGTTGTCGGAGCACCTTAGTCGAACGTGATGAACTGCGCAGACGACCACACCTTGCTGTCGTTGCGCTGCCGCCCGAAGAAATAGACGGGGCGATATCCGAATGATGCATTGCCGGGCGCAACCTCGATGCTGCCTGCGAGATCGACGGGCAGCGGCTGGTCCGTCAGCCGTTCGATCGCGACGAACAGTTCGGTGCCGCCGAGTGAATGCGTCGCCGTACCGCGCGCGAGCAGTTCCGCACCGCTGATTTCGAAACGGAACTCGGGCGCGTGGACGAACGGATTGCGTTGCAGCGGATCGCCGACCTTCGCGAAGCTGTCGATCGTGCCTTCGACCACGATAGTCGCGGCGGGGAGATTGCCGATGTCGAGCTCGATGCTGTCCGCATCGCCGTAGGTGTCGCTGCGGAACTCGACGTCGGTCGCACCGGTGCGCCATGCCGACTCCTCGACGTGCTCGAAGCCGTTCGATCCGAAACGGTGGATCGTGCCGTTGACGATGCGAATCCGGCCGCGCCATGCGGCCCAGCGATAACGGTCGCGAATACGCGCGCCGCCCCAGCGCACACGGATCAGGCGTTCGGCATAGCCGAGTTCCGCATGCAGGTTGCGTTCCCACAGCAGGCCGTCGTGATCGTATGCGGCGACGTATTCCCAGCCTGACTGGCCGAAAAGCCGGTAGTCGAGCCGCGCCGGCCCGCGATGAGCAAACGCATCGCCTTGCCAGTGATCGCCGCAACGCACGAGCAGCGCACTGTGCTCGCCGGTGGTCGCCCAGGTGCGGCGTGCGCGCAGTGCTTCGCCGACGTGCTTCCGGTCGAGCAACGGAGCGAGCACACCCGTCAGTCCGCCGTGCACGCCGAACACCTGTACGCCGGGCGCGCCACCGCCGGGCCGGCCGCGATGCTCATCGCCGCTGGCCGCCACGCCGAGCTGATAGCCGCGCGCGATTACGTCCTGGTAAAGCCAACCGAAGTGCCCCCACGACGACGCGATCTCGACCAGCCGTTCGAGCTCGGGATGGTGCCAGTCGGGGATATAGCGGCGGCCGCCCACGTGCGGCATCACCAGATGATGCGTCGCATCGTCCGCATACGCATCCCACAGTTCCTCGACGGGCCAGCGACCGAGTTCGACCGCATTGCCCTTCATGTCCTCGTTCCAGACCAGCGTGCGGTTGTGCTCGCCACGTGCGTTGTACGGGAAATCCGGCCGCGCGTCGCCGAGAAAGACGACGTTGTGGTCGCCGCCCGCAGTCGAACTGCCGCACCATTCCTGCACCGGATACACGACGAAGCGGCCTGGTTCATTGAAGCGCTCGACTGCATCCACCCCGAGTTGCCAGTTCTCGTCGGTGATCTGGAAATCGTTCGCCGTATAGCCGAGCACGTCGATGCCGCCGATGTCGCGTGCGTAGCGCGCGTTGTACTCCGGGCTGTTGGTGCCGACGGTATCGTGGGCGTGGACGTGCAGGTCGGCGTACAACGAACGGGGTGCAGGCAGCGACGCGTCGATCGTGAGCCGCGCTTCGGCCGCGCGCACGTCCGGGCTGGCGGGGATCTCGGCCACGATGCGCAGCGTGCCGGCATTGACCGGCAGGTCGTCGACCGCGCAGGTCGCGAGCCCGGCATCGGGCAGCGCGTGCTCGCGTCGGTAGACGGCTTCGCCGCGTACGTCGTATGCGACGACGCGTGCGGTGCCCCCTGCGTCTCGGCACGCATTGCCCCAGCGGTCCTGCAGCGACAGCCGGAACGGCGCGCTCGTGCCGGGCCGCACGAAGCGCGGGCCGTTCAGCAATACGTCGGACGGTGCGCCGGCGCGGGTGTCGATCGAGATGTCTCCGGGCACGGCAACGAAGCGTGACGT
Organism: Burkholderia sp. Ac-20345; assembly: GCF_017104825.1. NCBI lineage: Bacteria > Pseudomonadati > Pseudomonadota > Betaproteobacteria > Burkholderiales > Burkholderiaceae > Burkholderia > Burkholderia sp. Ac-20345. The sequence goes on from NZ_JAAGPO010000030.1 coordinate 68,629, forward strand.
GCCGAGCGGATCGACGTAGAGCCGGAACCGGAAGTTGTCCTCGGCGAAAGTCTGCACGCGTGTGCCGGGGCCGCGACGGCGATCGCCGAGTCGGATCACGATCCGGTCGCCGGCATTCACGTAACCGTCGACGATGTCGACGATCACAGCCTTCTGGAACGGCCGCTCGTGTCCCTTCTGGTCGAAGCGCACGTTCAGCGCCTGCACGGTGGCCGGGCTCTGACCCGGCACGAGCGGTGCAGCATGGTATTCGGCACTGATGTAGTTCGCGGCGCTCGGATCACTCGTCTGGAAGAGTGCCCAATCCGAATAGAACTTGAAGGTGGCCTTCAGCCAGCCACCGTCGGCGATGCCCGACGAGCCGACTTCGTAATCGAGCACGATCTCGCTCCATGCGCCGGCTTCGAGCCGTGCAACGTTGCAGCGCACGCGTCCGGCGAATGGCAGGCGTTTGTGGCGTTCATACAGGCCTTCGGGTGCGACGTGCGGACCCAGGCGATCGCGCAGGGCGGCGGCGCGGGCATCGACGGTATCGGGGGCGTCGTTGATTTCGGTCATGGTAAATCCAAAAGGAACGGCGATGGAAATCGAGTGCTTCAATGCGCGAACGGCCAGGGTGCGCTCGGGTCCCAGACGGGGATGCCCATGTACGCGTACCACGGCGCAATCACGCAGAGACCGTAGACGATCGCGATCAGCACGGACACCACGCCGACCTTCGCATAGTCGGCCGTCGAGAACGCACCGCTGCTATACGCGATGACGCCGGCGGTAATCTGCGTGGGCAGCAGGTAAGCGAAGCTGTCGGTGTCGCTGATGAGCATCGTGAAGGCGACTGGATGCAGCCCGAGGCGCGGCGCCAGCGCAAGCGCGATCGGCGCGATCATCGTGACGGCCGCGACGTTGGACAGCATGCCGATGCGGATCACGTGCGTACCAAGCATCACGATCGCGATCGCCAACCACCAGCCGTGACCGTGCGCGGCGACATAGATGTGATCGGCGGCCCAGCTCGCGAGCCCCGACGCGCTGATCGCCGACGACAGCGACAGCGCGCCGGCCAGCAGGAACAGCGTGCCCCAGATCGTGCGCTGTTCGACTTCAGCCCAGCCGAAGCGCAGCACGCCGGGCGCGAACAGCAGCGCCAGCGCGATCAGCGCGATGATTTCCGACGGCAGGTGATGCAGCGGCTCGGTCGCCCACAATACGGCGACGGCCGCGAACAGCATGAGCACGGCCCAGTCGTTGCGCGCCGCGCTCGGCTGCTCACGGCGCATTGCCGCGATTGCGCCCGGGCCGCCGGGAATCGCGATGGCGCGCGAGCGGAAGTGGAACTGCACCCAGGCCTGCGTGATCGCGAACATCCCGAGGTACGGCCACTGGAGCTTGAGCCACGTCAGATACGAGATCCGGATGCCGAGCTGCTTCTCGAGCAGCCCGGACACGACCATGTTCGGCAGGTGGGCCGTCAGGATGCACATGCCGCTGATCATCGCGCCGTAGACGAGCGTCTGGATCACGATCGCCTTGCGTGCGGCGCGTTCGCGCGGCGACTCGCCGAACAGCCGGACGATCCCGTTCGTGACGGGCAGCAGCGTAGCGGCCCGCGCGTTCGCGGCCGGCACGACGAGCGCCATCACGCAGTTCACCGCGAACATCGCCCAGATCACGCCGTTGGCCGTGCGCACCTTCAGCCGGTCGAGCAGGAGCAGCGCGATGCGGCGGTCGAGCCCGCTCGCCTGCATGATCGCGGAGAACAGGAATGCGGCGAGACACAGGAACACGACCGGCGCGGCGAAGCCGCTGGCCGCCTTCGGAAACGACGGGCTCGCGTGCGACAGCACGAGCAGCATCGGCAGCAGGATGCCGCTCACGCCGACGGGAATCGCCTCGGTGATCCATACGATCGCGACCCACGCGACCACAGCGAGCGTCGCCTTGCCTTCGGCGGACAGATGCGCGGGCGCAGGCAGCCACCACGCGATCGCGAAGAACGCGATCCATGCGGCGGCGAAGCCGATCGCGGCACGCCAGTGCGCGCTACGCGATCTGCCTGTCGCGTGCGGATCGGCGTGTCGCGTCGCCGGCGATCCGGCCGGTGGCGGCCGGCTGGCATGCGTGCTGTCGAGCGGCGGCGTGCCGATTGCGTTTTCAGTCACTGGTATGCTCCCCGTGCGTCGGGCCCTGAGACAGCAGGTCCAATCGTCTATCGAGATGTCATAATACGTATTAATACAAGTAGAGCGATCCAATTGCTTTTCATATCGAAATCGGGATTCGCGCATAGCGCGGACCGAGCACGGAGAGGAATATTCGATGACGCTGCTGCGTGATGACGCGACGTCGCTTTACGAGCAGATCGCGACGACGCTGCGCGACGAGATCGAGCAAGGAGCGTACGAGCCGACCGGCAAGCTGCCCTCCGAGGCACAATTGAGCGAGCGTTTTCAGGTGAGTCGCGTGACCGTCCGGCTCGCGCTCGACCGGCTGACCGACGCGCGAGTGGTCGAGCGCAAGCAGGGCAAGGGCACGTTCGCAGCAAAGCAGCGGCTGCGGCACCGGCTCGACGTGCTGCGCGGTCTCCACGATTCGATCGCCGGGCAGGGCGCACGCGCACGGATGGAATTGCTGCGCATGGAAGCGTGCGACGTACCGCCGGGCTTGCGGCAAGTATTCGCTGCCGACGTCACGCGCTGCATTTATCTCGAACGCCTGCATTGGGTCGACGACGAGCCGATCGCGCTTGCGCAAACCTGCCTGTTGCCCGAAGCAGGTGACGTTGCTTTTGCGCAGGCTGACAGCATGCCGACTTACGAACTGCTTGAGCAGTTGCTCGGCTGGCACATTGCCGACGCCGACATGTCGGTGACGGCTGTGGCCGCGCCGGACGATATCGCCGTCCGGCTAAAGACCGGCAAGCAGGCGCCGCTGCTGGTGTTGCGGCGCACGTCGCGTCTGGCTGACGGCCGTACGTGTGAATCCACGGTATTTCATATTCGACCGGAACGTTTCGACCTGGTGGTGCGAAGCGGCGTGGAGGCGAGATTCGTCGGTTGACCGACCGTGCGCTGGACGGGCAGCAACGCCCAACGGGTCACACCGGGGATTCATTATCTGCGTGTGGGAGCGAAGCATCCCAGCAATCGGTATTTTGCTTGCGCCGGAGGTTGACTAAGATCAAACCCTCGGGCGGACGCCAGTATCGTCAACCGGTCCGCCCGTGCCCGGACCATGGACAACCGCACAGAATCCCCTCCGCTCATTGCACTGCCGGAAAGCGAGCATCGGCCCCTCTCGGTGCGCGCGAAGGCGCTCGTGTTTGCCGATCCCGCGTCGCGTGCGGTACTGCGCTTCGTCGAGCAGATCGGACCCAGCGCCGCGCCCGCGCTGATCCTCGGCGAGACGGGTACCGGCAAGGAACTGGTCGCGCGCCATATCCACCATGTCAGCGGCCGCTCCGGGGCATTCATCGCGGTCAACTGCGGCGCGATCAGCCAGCAGCTCGCGGAGAGCGAACTGTTCGGCCATGAGGCCGGTGCGTTCACGGGGGCGCAGGGGCGCCGCGTCGGCTATTTCGAGGAGGCGCACGGGGGCACGATCTTTCTCGACGAAATCGGCGATCTCGCGCCGCCGCTGCAGGCGAAGCTGCTGCGCGTACTGCAGGAGGGCGAGGTGACGCGCGTGGGCGCGACGCGCGCGCGGCCGGTCGACGTCCGCGTCGTCGCGGCGACCAACGTGGATCTCGAGCAGGCCGTGCTGGCCGGCAATTTCCGGATGGACCTGTTCTACCGGATCAATCTCGCCCGGGTCCGGTTGCCGCCGCTGCGTGAGCGGCCGCAAGACATTCTGCCGCTCGCCGAGCATTTCCGCGGGCGTTACTGCGCGCAATTGAAGCGGCCGCAGCCGATGCTGTCCGAGGGCACGGTCCAGGCGCTGCACGCGTATCCGTGGCCCGGCAATATCCGCGAGCTGGAAAACGTCATGCATCTCGCGCTGCTCGTGTCGAACGGCAACCTGATCCGCCCGGAGCACCTGAAGTTCTCCGAGGCGCTCGCCGGCTATGCGCAAGCGGATGCTGCCGCGACGACGTTGCCGCAGGACGACATCCGCGCGGGCGTGCGCCGCCTGTTTCGCGCGCCCGGCGAAAGCCTGCTGCGCGACATTGAGGAACTGGTCGTCTGCCAGGCGTTCGAGCATTGCCGGTTCAGTCAGGTGCGCACGGCCGCGCTGCTCGGTGTCACGCGCAACACGATGCGTACGCTGCTCGCGCGCCACGGGTTGCTCAGCGAGCCGCGCCCGGATCTCGCGTTCGACGACTGACCCGTCACGGGAATCGGCGGCGGGGCTGGCTTCCCGCCCGGCACGTCACGACAGGCTGGTGCGTGCCAGCAGCATGCGCACGCGCGGCAATACGTGCTCACCCACGCGTGCCGCTTCCTCCAGATTCGGATAGGACGACAGCAGGAAGCGCTCGATGCCGAGCGTCCGGTATTCGTGGATGCGCACCGCGACCTGGTCGTAGCTGCCGACGATCGCGGTGCCCGCGCCGCCGCGGATCAGGCCGACACCGGCCCACAGGTTCGGATATATCTCCAGCTCGCGCAGCGAGCGCAGCGCGCCGCGGCTCAGCGCGGTCTGGCGTTGCTGGCCGACCGATTCGTAGGTCGCGAGCTTGCGCTGCGCGTCGACATAGGTCTGGTCTGAAATCTCGCTCAGCAACTCGTCGGCGCGCGCCCACGCGGCGCGTTCGGTCGGCCGCGCGATCACGTGTACGCGCAGCCCGAAGCGGAGTTGGCGGCCGCGCATCGCGGCCTGTGCGCGCAACCGCGCGATGCGCTCCCGCACCGCGTCGGGCGGCTCGCCCCACAGCAGGTAGGTATCGGCCTGGCTCGCGGCCACCTGCTCGGCGAGCGTCGACGCTCCGCCGAGATAGAGCGCGGGCGGAGTCGCGAGCGGTACGCCAGCATGCGCGGGGTTCAGCATGTAGTAACGCCCGGCGACGGAGTGGCCGGTGCCCTGCCACAGACGCCGCAGTACCCGCAGGTATTCGGACGTGCGCTGGTAGCGCGCGTCGTGATCGAGAAAATCGCCGAGCGCGCGCTGCTCGTGAGCGCTCGAGCCATTTACCGCGAACAGGCGCAGTCGAGCACCGCTCATGTGCTGCAGGGTGGCCGCCTTGCGCGCGACCTGTTCGGGCTGCTCGAGGCCGGGTCGAAATGTCACGATCAACGCGATACGGCGCGTTGCGCCCGCGAGCTGCGCACTGACGAGCCACGGATCCTCGAAACCTGCGGCCATCGGCAGCAGCAGGCTGTCGAAGCAGGCGGCCTCGGCCGCGCGGGCGACGCCGCGGAGATATTCGGGCGTGGGCGGCCGATAGTCCTGCATGAAGGTCGGCGGGCGAGGCAGGCCGCTGTTGGCGAGATGCGGACCGTCGCCGTTGGTCGGCAGGAACCAGGCGAAGTCGACGCTCATGAGTCGCCTCGCCGATGGTTTGCCCGATGCGCGACGCGCGTGCGTCGCGCGTCGTCGAACCCGACCGTGCGCCGGAGCAGCGCACCGGCCGGCGGCGGCACGAGGCCGCGCG
>NZ_JAAGPO010000318.1:0-7321 GCF_017104825.1 Burkholderia sp. Ac-20345
TCGTGCTCGCGGGCGGCGGCGTACCGGCCTGCGGCTGGCTCGCGACCGGCGTGGGCTCGTCGGCGACGCGGGCGGGACGCGACAGATAGGTCGCGGCGAGCCCCACGGCGATCAGCGCGACGAGCGCGCTGCCGACGTAGACCGGCAGGCGGCGGTTGCGTGATCCAACGGGAGCCTGGCCCCGTTGGGAGCCGGTGGGCACCGAAGCGCCGCCTGATGACGAGGCTGTTGCGGCGGGATGCGGTGCGGTCGCACCGGCGGCGCCGGCAGCGGCCGACGCGTTGGCATTCCCGGAACCTGCCGCACCACGCGCACCGATGTCCGTGTCGGTGCTTGTGGATCGCGTACCGGCTTCGTCCGGTGCGTCAGCTCTTGCACCGGGCGATTCTTTCGCGCGTTCGACGTTTCCGTGCGGTGCGCCGGAATCAACGGGTTTTTCAGCCGAGTTCTCAGTCGGCTGAGTCGCATGCGATTCGGACGCTGCGAGCGTACCCGCAGCCGCGATCGCGGCACCTTGCGCGACCGCTTTGGACGTCGAATGCGCGTCATCGGCCTGCGGCTTGGCGCCGGAAACGCCAGGCGATGCGGATGCCGTGTTCGTGGACGTAGACACATGATCCGCACCGGCGGACGTCGCCGGCCGCCCATCCGGCGCAGCGTTGCCCGAAGCGGTCCCGCCCGCGCCGATCGAAGTCGCGGCAGCAGCGGATGCAGTACCGGCCCCGGCAGAAGCCTCACCGTTCCCTTCCCCGCTCCTGCCCGCCTCACTCACCGGCGGCACGGCCGCCGCGCCATACCCGCCACCCGTCCCGAAGTCCCGCAACCCGAGCTCCGTCGCAAACGCCGCGACCGATTCCGGCCGATCCGGAATCCGCAACTGCAGCGCATGATCGACCGCTGCGAGAAACGCCGGGCTGTACACCTCGCCGGCCGGCAGGTCGCGCGACGCAAGCGGCCGGTACGTGTCCTTGATGCTGCGCACGACGGCCGCCGGCGGCAGTTCGCCGGTAATCATCGCGTGCATCACCGCGCCGAGCGCATACAGATCGGTCCATGGCCCCTGGCTGAACGCGGGATCGTCGGTGTACTGCTCGATCGGCGCGTAGCCGGGCTTGATCATCATCGCGCCGTCGTCGACCAGATCGCCGATCCGTTTGCGCGCCGCGCCGAAGTCGAGCAGGATCGCGCTGCCGTTCGGGCGGATCAGCACGTTGTCGAGCGCGACGTCGCGATGGAAGCACTGCGCGCGATGCAGCGTGTCGAGCGCGCCGAGCAGCGCGCCGACGATGTTGCGCAACTGCGTCTCGCTGATCCGCATCCCGCCGTCGAGCAACTGCTTGAGCGTGCGCCCTTCGTAGAACGGCATCACCATGTACGCGGTGCCGTGGCTTTCCCAGAAATGCAGGACCTTGACGAGGCCCGGATGGTCGAATTGCGCGAGCAGGCGAGCCTCGTTGAGGAACGCGCCGCGCCCGGCGTCGAACGCCTGCGCGAACCGCTCGGAGCGTAGCGACACCGTATAGTCGCCGCCGCGCGTGGCCAGCATCGACGGCATGTACTCCTTGATCGCGACCGCGCGCCGCAGCGTGCGGTCGAACGCGCGATAGACGATCCCGAAGCCGCCGATGCCCAGCACCTCGTCGAGCTGCAGTTCGCCCAGGCGATGGCCGAGCGGCAGCGGCCGCACCGTGAATTCGGATGCGTCGCCGCGTGTCGCCGTGTCGTGCTCGTTGTCTCTCGATTCAGCGCCCTTCATCTCCACCACCTCTCGAAACCGCGTCCTTTCCGCCCGCCGCGCCCGGCGGCCCGCCCTCCTTCGGCCGGGCCGCTAGCCGCCGCCGAACAACGTCACGAACAGCGCGTTGTCGGGCGTGCCCGTATGCGCATGCGTGCGCAGCGGCGAGCCGTCCGCGCGGTTGGTCCACCAGAAGCTGGTGCCACCGTGCGGATCGAAGTAACCGGACAGCCCCGGCCACGCGGCCGGCGCCGGCATGCCGTCGACGATGTCCGCGTACGTGTCGTCGCCCGGTGCGAGCCGCACGCGCTCCAGCATCTGCTCGAGATCGCCCGGCGCGCGCGCATGGCGGATCGCGTCGAGCAGCGCCTGGCCGACCTGCCAGTAGAACGCGTCGGCCGCATCAGGCAGCCCGTTCCAGTAGTCGGCCGCGCGCATCGGCAGCGTGGCGATCACCGGGTAGTAGCGCCCCACGCGGTCGCAGCTCGGCGCGAGGCAGCCTGGCTGAATGCACGACGCACCGGCGCCCGCCGGAATCAGGAAATTCCAGACCGGCGCGACCGTGTAGTGGCGCTCGATCTCGTCCGCGCCGCGCTGGCGCAGCGCGGCCATCCCCTGCTGGAGCCAGCGCTCCCACCACAGCGCGAGCGCATGCGGCAACCGGCTGTTCACGAAGTCGCCGGCGCCGGGAATCTTCCCGTACCAGGCCGGCGCATCGCCGTCGGTACGCGTGAACGGCGGTGTCGGACTCATGGCTTCGGAGGGCATGTAAAGGACTCCATCTGGGGCAGCCTGAACGGGTTGCGGACACTGCCCGCATTCACTTGCAACACGATCGGTTTGCCGTCGACCGTGAAGCGCGCAATCATCTGGTCGGAACCGCGCCCGGCGGATACCCCCGCGAGGTCGAACAGCCGGTGCAGCGCCCACGGCCCGTCGGTCGAGAAACCGTCGGTCGCACCGGCCTGCCCGGACACCTGCAGCCGCACCTGGTTGCTGCCGCGCGGGCCCGGCCAGTCCACCGCGCTCTGCACGAGCGGGCCGTGCGCATAGCGGACGATCTGCCCGTCGACGTCGAGCACCATCTCCGTGATCGACGGGTCCATTTCAAGCGGCTGGATCTGTACCTTCAGCTGCGCGGTGCGCGCACCGCCGCCGAAATAGACGTCACGGATCACCGCCGCCTTCTCGAACGACGCAAGCATCGCGGCAGCCGACGGATCGGCGTCCGCATTGCGGTTCGCGAAGCGCCACGGGTGCGACGTCGTATCGACGATCGACTGCAGGTTCTTCTGGAAGAAGTCGTCCATCAGGCCGCCGGGCGCGAACATCTGCGCGAAATCCGCCGGCGCGACGTCGCGCGACGAGCCGCGCGCGAACGGATAGCGGCCCGCGATCGCCTGCCGGCAGAAGTCGCCGACGTTCGCGCCGGCCCGCGTCGCGACGCTGCGCTGCTCGACGGTCGCGACGCTGCCGTTCGCGACGTTCGACAGGTCGTCGAGCACTTCGCGGAACGGCGTCGGCAGGCGGCCGGCCTGGGCGCGCAGCCTGGCGGGCGCGTCGGACGGCGGCGGTTGCGCACCGCTCCTCAACGCGTCGTCGGTGGCCGTCAGGTACGTGTACAGCGCGTCGATCGACTTCAACACTTCGTTGAACGCCTGGGCCTGGTCGCCGCTGCCCGGCGCGAACGCGCGCAGCCCGGCGAAGTGGCTGTCGACGATCTGCTCGGCGCTCGCGGGCGCCGCCGCGGACGCACTCGAATTGCTTCCCTGGCCCGCGAAGATCTGCGACAGCGAGCTGCGCGCCTCGTCGACCTTGTCCTGCGCGCGCGCGGCGAGATTGCGCGCCCCGCCCGGCGCATCGCCGAGCGCCGTGTCGCGTGCGAGCGCGACCATCAGCCGCGTGAGCGGCGAATCGGCGGACGACAACGCGCGCGCCACCTGGATGCTCTGCGCGAGCGTTGCGGTGCGCTGCAGCTTGATGTCGGCGAGATAGTCGTCCCAGATCTTCAGGTAGTCGTTCAGGTACAGCTGGCGGATATCGCGTGCCCACGCGGCCGCGTCGTTCGGCCCGGGAATCTCGGACAGCCCGAGGTTCAGCACCCACACTTCCTCGCGACCGTAGGCTTCGACCTCGCCGGCCAGGCGTGGCGCGAACACGTTGCGATAGCCGTTGCGCGTATAGAGCCCCGGCACGCCTTCCGACAGCGGCTTGCCGCTCTGGCGGCGGAACACCAGCGAAGCATCGGGGCCGACCGCCCGTGCGACGCTGAAGTCGAACGCGGAGGTTGCCGGCCGCAGCGTGAGCGTGAGCTGCCGGTACAGCCGCTGCGAGAACGGCACCTGCCGCAGCCGGTCGCGCACGTCGGCCACGAGCCGCTCGTTCATCGGATACGGCGACACCGCGACACGGTTGCCGAACAGCGCAGCGAGATGCGCACGCAGCGCGGTGCGTTCGGCCGGCGAGAAATCGGGCGGCAGCGCGCGTTCCATTTCGAGATCGACGACGGCCTGCACGAACGCGGGATCGTAGTGCGCGCTGTCGTACAGCATCAGGTACGCCTTCAGCGCCGCATATGCGTATTCGGTTTCGTCGGGCCGTGCGTCGCGCAGCGCGGCTTCCATCCGGCTCGCGGCGATCGGCAGCAGCACGTCTTCGAGCGCGCGCCGGTACACGGCGTCGACGGCCTCGTCGATCTTCTCTCCCTGGAACAGCCCCCACCGATACGCGAGCGGCGGATGCTGCAGGTCGACGCCGCCCGCATTCGCGAGGTTGCCGAGCGCGTCGAGCACGGGCAGCAGGCGGGCGACGTCGGCTGCATCGGAGAATTTCGCGCCGGCGATCTGCGCATCGACGGCCGGCACGCGCGCGGCGATCTGGTCGAGATACGCGCGATTGTTCGAATAGCTGCGCAGCCACGCGACCAGGATGGCCACGCACACCAGCGCGAACAGCACGTAGCCGGCAATCTGCAGCACGCGCCGCTTCTGGTGCCAGCGCAGGTCGCTGCCGGCGAGCGCGGCTTCGCGGAAGATGTGTTCCTGCAGCAGCGATTTCAGGAAGAAGCTGCGCCCGGTCGAGCCGACCTGCGCGACTGGCGGCACGCCCTCGATCTTCAGGAAGCGCTTGATGCCGCTCATCACGCGATCGAATGCGGTGCCCTCCTGCGTGCCGCTCGTCAGGTAGACGCCGCGCAGCATCGGCATCGGCTCGTAGCTCGACACGGAAAACACCTCGGCGACGAACTGGCCGAGCATGTCCTGCAGGTCGGCGATCTGCTGTGGAAGCAGGTACGTCATCTCGCGCTGGCGCGCATCGGTCTGCGCGGCGAGCAGTTCGGGCAGCCCGTCGTTCAGCCGCTGGTGCAGCAGCCGGTATTCGCGGTCGAAGGCCGCGCGCAGGTCGAAGCCCGGCGCCTCGCTTTGCGCGAGCGGGAACGTGAAACCCCACACCTGCGCGCATTCCGTGCGACCGTAGCTGCTGAAATACTCGGCGAAGCCCGCGAGCAGGTCGGCCTTCGTCACGAGCAGGTACACGGGAAAGCGGATACCGAGCTGCGCGCGCAGTTCGAGCAGCCGCTTGCGCAGCACCATCGCGTGCTGCGTGCGCTCGGCCTCCGACGCACCGAGCAGATCGGCCACACTGATCGTCAGCATCGCGCCGTTCAGCGGCTGGCGCGTGCGGTATTTCTTCAGCAGGTCGACGAAGCCCTTCCACTCGGCCTCGTCGAGCGCGCGGTTGCCCTCGTGCGTCGTATAGCGGCCGGCCGTGTCGATCAGTACTGCGTCGTTCGTGAACCACCAGTCGCAATGCCGCGTGCCGCCCACGCCGCGAATCGCCGCGCGGCCGAACTGCTCGGCGAGCGGAAAGCTGAGCCCGGAATTCACGAGCGCGGTAGTCTTGCCCGAGCCCGGCGCGCCGATGAACACGTACCACGGCAGCTGGTACAGATACTGACGCGACATCCGGTCGAACCAGCGCGGCAAGCCCTTGCGCACGGTGTCGGCCTGCCCGAAGCGGACTTTCTTCAGCAGCGTCGCGGCTTCGTCGAAGCGGTTGCGCAACTCGTCGAGCTGCGCTTTGGCCGGATCGGCGGCGGTGGCCGGCCCGGGTGCGGCGTCGCGCAGCTGGTTCAGCAACTGCGCGTTGAGGCGGCCGGCGCGCCAGCTGCGCCATGCGACGCGCGCGCCCCACGCGATGAACAGCACCGCGATCGTGAGCCCGCGCGCCCAGCCGCTTTCGAGCGGCCTGACCTCGGCGAACGCGAACAGCGGGCCCGCGAGCCACACGAAGCACGCGAGCACGACGAGACCGGCGAAGGTCCAGATCTCCCGCGACGGCAACGGCCGGACGAAACGCGCGACAGCCTGGTTCATGGTCAGTTGGCCCCCTGCGTCGTGCTCGCGCCGGCGGCGGCACCGCCGGGCGCCGGCAGCAGCGTGATTTCGACGCGCCGGTTCAGCGCGCGGTTCGCCGGCGAATCGTTCGGCGCGACCGGGTCGAGCGTGCCGCGCCCTTCCGCCGCGAGCCGCTCCGGACGGTCGAGCCGCGCGGCGATCATGCCGCGCACGGCTTCCGCGCGTTCGCGCGACAGGTCCCAGTTCGACGCGAAGCGCGCCGTATGCACGGGCGTGTCGTCGGTATAGCCGGTCACGCGCACGTTGCCGGGCACCTTGTTCAGCGCATCTGCCACCCGCGCGAGCACCTGCACGTAGCGGTCGATCACCGACGTCGAGCCGGACTTGAACAACCCGTCGCCACGCAGCACGATCACGCTGCGATCGGCGTCGTCGCGCACCGACACGAGGCCGGCCGCGATCTCCGGCTCCAGGAACTTCGCGATGCGCGGCGCCGGCGCCGGGCGCGGCGGCGCCTGCGCGGGCTGCAGCTTCGGCACGTGCAGCGCGTCGATCGACGCGAACAGCCGATCCGAATGCCCGGCGAGCGCGATGCGCAGCCCGACGAACATGCCGAAGCCGACCAGCAGCGCGAGCGCCACGCACACCCACAACGGCACGACGAAGCGGCGCGCAACGTCGCGCGTGACGACGTCGCGCCAGTGCGGCGACAGCGCCGGTTCGAACTCGCCGCGCACCGAGCGGATCGTCAGCGCGAGCTGGTGGCGTAGCGCGTCGAGCTGCGCGTGGCCGTTGTCGAGCACGCGATAGCGGCCCTCGAAGCCGAGCGCGAGACAGAAATACAGCAGCTCGAGCAGGTCGAGATGCTGGCGCGGCTGCTGCGACAGCCGTTCGAGCAGGTGGAAGAATTTCTCGCCGCCCCAGGTCTCGTTGTGGAACGACACGAGCAGGCTGTGCGACGACCACACGCTGCCGCCCCACGGCGTCAGCGCGGCCGCCTCGTCGAGCGCCGTGCACAGGCAGTAGCGCGCGCCGATGATCGCTTCCGACGGCACGCCGGCCTCCTGCGCGCGTGCCTCGAACTGCCGGATCTCGACCACCAGATGCTCGCGCAGCCACGCCGGATTCGGGTGATGAACGGTCGAACGGATCTGCGGCACCAGGTTCAGCAACGGATTCGCCGCCGCGACGAGCGGGTTCGTGCCGCTCGCGGCCCAGCGCCCGGGGC
>NZ_JAAGPO010000319.1:0-7477 GCF_017104825.1 Burkholderia sp. Ac-20345
CCACGTCGACCGGCCTGTCGTCGGCGAATAGCTCGATCACGTCGCTGTCCACGTCGACCTCGACCGGTATCAACTCGCTGTCCACCGGTATCAGCTCGGCCAACAGTTCGGTCACCTCGCTCTCGACGTCCACGTCGACGGGTCTGTCGTCGGCCAACAGCTCGATCACCTCGCTGTCCACGTCGACCTCGACCGGCATCAACTCGCTGTCCACCGGTATCAGCTCGGCCAACAGCTCGGTCCTGTCGCTGTCCACGTCGACGTCGACGGGTCTCTCGACGGCCACGAGCTCGATCGGTTCGCTGTCCACTGGCCTGAGCACGGTCGCGGTCAAGACGGACAACCTCGGCACCAGCACGGCATCGGCGCTCGGCGGCGGTTCCACGTACGACCCGACGACCGGGACGGTCTCCGCGCCGGCATACACGACCTACAACGCGAACGGCACGACGTCGACCGCCAACAGCGTCGGCTCGGCGATCGACAACATCAACAGCAAGGGCATCAAGTACTTCCACGCGAACTCGACCGGCGCCGACAGCACCGCGACCGGTGCCGACGCCGTTGCCATCGGCACCGGGGCAGTCGCCGGCACCGACAATTCCGTGGCGCTCGGCGCCAATTCGCAGACCGGCCCGGCCGTTGGCACGAGCAGCGCGACCGTCAACGGTGTCACGTTCGGCGGATTTGCGGGTGCCTCGCCGGACGGCACCGTTAGCGTCGGCAGCGCCGGCAAGGAACGACAAGTCACCAACGTCGCCGCCGGCCAGGTGACGTCGACCAGTACCGACGCGGTCAACGGCAGCCAGCTCTATTCGGTCGCCCAACAGGTTGGTACCGCGACCAGCGCCATTTCGTCGCTGTCGACTTCGACGTCGACGGGCCTCTCGTCGGCCAACAGCTCGATCTCGTCGCTGTCCACTTCGACTTCGACTGGCCTGTCCTCGGCCGACAGCTCGATCTCGTCGCTGTCGACTTCGACCTCGACCGGCCTGTCGTCGGCCAACAGCTCGATCTCGTCGCTGTCGACCTCCACGTCGACGGGTCTGTCGTCGGCTGACAGCTCGATCACTTCGCTGTCGACCTCCACGTCGACGGGCCTGTCATCGGCTAACAGCTCGATCACGTCGCTGTCGACTTCGACGTCGACGGGTCTGTCTTCGGCTGACAGCTCGATCACGTCGTTGTCGACCTCCACGTCGACGGGCCTCTCGTCGGCCAACAGCTCGATCTCGTCGCTGTCCACGTCGACCTCGACCGGCCTGTCGTCGGCCAACAGCTCGATCACTTCGCTGTCGACTTCGACGTCGACGGGCCTCTCGTCGGCTAACAGCTCGATCTCGTCGTTGTCGACTTCCACGTCGACGGGTCTGTCCTCGGCTGACAGCTCGATCACCTCGCTGTCGACCTCCACGTCGACGGGCCTCTCGTCGGCTAACAGCTCGATCACCTCGCTGTCGACCTCCACGTCGACGGGCCTCTCGTCGGCTAACAGCTCGATCACGTCGCTGTCCACGTCGACCTCGACCGGCCTGTCGTCGGCTAACAGCTCGATCACGTCGTTGTCCACGTCGACCTCGACCGGCCTGTCGTCGGCTGACAGCTCGATCACGTCGTTGTCCACGTCGACCTCGACCGGCCTGTCGTCGGCTAACAGCTCGATCACGTCGTTGTCCACGTCGACCTCGACCGGCCTGTCGTCGGCTGACAGCTCGATCACGTCGTTGTCCACGTCGACCTCGACCGGCCTGTCGTCGGCTAACAGCTCGATCACCTCGCTGTCCACGTCGACCTCGACCGGTCTGTCGTCGGCTAACAGCTCGATCACCTCGCTGTCGACGTCCACGTCGACGGGGCTTTCGTCGGCTGACAGCTCGATCACGTCGTTGTCCACTTCGACCTCGACCGGCCTGTCGTCGGCTAACAGCTCGATCACCTCGCTGTCGACTTCCACGTCGACCGGTCTGTCCTCGGCTGACAGCTCGATCACCTCGCTGTCCACGTCGACCTCGACTGGCCTGTCCTCGGCTGACAGCTCGATCACGTCGCTGTCGACCTCCACGTCGACGGGTCTGTCCTCGGCTAACAGCTCGATCACCTCGCTGTCGACCTCGACCTCGACCGGTCTGTCGTCGGCTGACAGCTCGATCACGTCGCTGTCGACTTCCACGTCGACCGGCCTCTCCTCGGCCAACAGCTCGATCACGTCGCTGTCGACGTCGACCTCGACCGGCCTGTCCTCGGCGAACAGCTCGATCACGTCGTTGTCCACCTCGACCTCGACCGGCCTGTCGTCGGCTGACAGCTCGATCACCTCGCTCTCGACTTCGACCTCGACCGGCCTGTCCTCGGCTAACAGCTCGATCACGTCGTTGTCGACCTCGACCTCGACCGGCCTGTCCACGGCGAACAGCTCGATCGATTCGCTGTCGACCTCGACCTCGACCGGTCTGTCGTCGGCTGACAGCTCGATCACCTCGCTGTCGACTTCGACGTCGACGGGGCTTTCGTCGGCCAACAGCTCGATCACCTCGCTGTCCACGTCGACTTCGACCGGCCTCTCCTCGGCCAACAGCTCGATCACGTCGTTGTCCACTTCGACCTCGACGGGCCTGTCCACGGCGAACAGCTCGATCGATTCGCTGTCGACCTCGACCTCGACCGGTCTGTCGTCGGCTGACAGCTCGATCACCTCGCTGTCGACTTCGACCTCGACGGGGCTTTCGTCGGCTAACAGTTCGATCACGTCGCTGTCGACTTCCACGTCGACCGGCCTCTCCTCGGCCAACAGCTCGATCACGTCGCTGTCGACGTCGACCTCGACCGGCCTGTCCTCGGCTAACAGCTCGATCACGTCGTTGTCCACCTCGACCTCGACCGGCCTGTCCTCGGCTGACAGCTCGATCACCTCGCTCTCGACTTCGACGTCGACGGGGCTTTCGTCGGCCAACAGCTCGATCACGTCGCTGTCGACTTCGACCTCGACCGGCCTGTCCTCGGCTAACAGCTCGATCACGTCGTTGTCCACCTCGACCTCGACCGGCCTGTCCACGGCGAACAGCTCGATCGATTCGCTGTCGACCTCGACCTCGACGGGTCTGTCGTCGGCTGACAGCTCGATCACCTCGCTGTCAACTTCGACGTCGACGGGGCTTTCGTCGGCCAACAGCTCGATCACCTCGCTGTCGACCTCGACCTCGACGGGTCTGTCGTCGGCCAACAGCTCGATCACGTCGCTCTCGACTTCGACGTCGACCGGCCTGTCGTCGGCTAACAGCTCGATCACCTCGCTGTCGACTTCGACCTCGACGGGTCTGTCGTCGGCTAACAGCTCGATCGATTCGCTGTCGACGTCGACCTCGACCGGTCTGTCGTCGGCTGACAGCTCGATCACCTCGCTGTCGACTTCGACCTCGACGGGTCTGTCGTCGGCCAACAGCTCGATCACGTCGCTCTCGACTTCGACGTCGACCGGCCTGTCCTCGGCTAACAGCTCGATCACGTCGTTGTCCACCTCGACCTCGACCGGCCTGTCCTCGGCTGACAGCTCGATCACCTCGCTCTCGACTTCGACGTCGACGGGGCTTTCGTCGGCCAACAGCTCGATCACGTCGCTGTCGACTTCGACCTCGACCGGCCTGTCCTCGGCTAACAGCTCGATCACGTCGTTGTCCACCTCGACCTCGACCGGCCTGTCCTCGGCTAACAGCTCGATCACCTCGCTGTCGACTTCGACCTCGACGGGCCTCTCGTCGGCTAATAGCTCGATCACGTCGCTGTCGACCTCGACCTCGACGGGCCTCTCGTCGGCCAACAGCTCGATCGATTCGCTGTCCACCTCGACCTCGACCGGCCTCTCGTCGGCTAACAGCTCGATCACGTCGCTGTCGACTTCGACCTCGACCGGCCTGTCCTCGGCGAATAGCTCGATCGATTCGCTGTCGACCTCGACGTCGACGGGTCTGTCCTCGGCTGACAGCTCGATCACCTCGCTGTCGACCTCGACCTCGACCGGTCTGTCGTCGGCCAACAGCTCGATCACCTCGCTGTCGACTTCGACCTCGACGGGTCTGTCGTCGGCCAACAGCTCGATCACTTCGCTGTCCACGTCAACCTCGACGGGCCTCTCGTCGGCGAACAGCTCGATCACGTCGCTGTCGACCTCGACCTCGACCGGCTTGTCGTCGGCTAACAGCTCGATCACGTCGCTGTCGACGTCGACCTCGACGGGCCTCTCGTCGGCCAACAGCTCGATCACCTCGCTGTCGACCTCGACCTCGACCGGCCTGTCCTCGGCGAACAGCTCGATCAGCTCGCTGTCGACCTCGACCTCGACCGGCCTGTCGTCGGCCAACAGCTCGATCACCTCGCTGTCCACGTCGACCTCGACCGGCATCAGCTCGCTGTCCACCGGCCTGAGCAGCACGGACAGCACGATCGTGTCGCTGTCCACGTCGACGTCGACCGGCATCGGCTCGCTGTCCACCGGCCTGAGCAGCACGAACAGCTCGGTGACGTCGCTGTCGACTTCGACCTCGACCGCGATCAACGCCGCGAAGACGCACTACTACAGCGTCAACGACAACGGCGTGCAGCAAGCCAACTACGACAACACGGGCGCAACAGGCACCAACGCCATCGCAGCCGGCGTGAACGCCAGCGCCGCAGGCGCCAGCAGCGTCGCGGTCGGCGACGGTTCGAACGCGCAGTCGGCAGGCGCGGTCGCCATCGGCCAGAACGCATCGGCAACGGGCGGCAAGGCCGTGTCGATCGGCTCCGGCAACACGGCAAGCGGCGACGGCGCGGTCGCGATCGGCGACCCGAGCATCGCAACGGGTACCGGCGCGGTAGCGATGGGCGCGAACGACACGGCGACCGGCAACGGCGCAGTGGCACTCGGCAACGCGAACACGGCCAACGGCGCGAGCGCACTCGCACTCGGCAGCTCGAACCAGGCCACCGCGGACAACACGATCGCGCTCGGCAACCAGGCCACGGCAAGCGCCACCGGCGCGCAAGCGTACGGCTCCGCTGCCAAGGCAACGGCCGCCGACGCGCTCGCCTTCGGCACGAACGCGCAGGCCAACGTCGCCAACTCGATCGCACTCGGCGCGAACTCGGTCACGAGTGCCGCGAACCCGACGTCGAGCGCAACGATCGGCGGCACCACGTACTTCTTCGCGGGCAGCTCGCCGGTTGGCGTGGTGAGCGTCGGCGCACCGGGCCAGGAACGCCAGATCACGAACGTCGCCGCCGGCCAGATCTCGGCCAGCAGCACGGACGCGATCAACGGCAGCCAGCTCAACGCGACGAACAATGCGATCAACACGCTGTCGACGTCCACCGCGTCGAACGTCGCGTCGCTGTCGACGGGCATCAACTCGCTGTCCACCGGCCTGAGCAGCACGAACAGCTCGGTGTCGTCGCTGTCCACGTCGACCTCGACCGCGATCAACTCGCTGTCGACGGGCCTGAGCACGACGAACAGCAACGTCAACTCGCTGTCGACGTCGACTTCGACCGGCATCGGCTCGCTGTCCACCGGCCTGAGCACGACGAACAGCAACGTGGCCTCGCTGTCGACCGGCGTGAACAACATCAACAACACGTTGAACTCGCTGTCGACGACGATCAACAACAACACGACGCGCGCCGCCAACAACAACGGCATCGCGGCCGACATGAACGGCAAGGGCACCGACGTCCCGACCGTCACCACGGGTTCGAACTCGGTGGCGATCGGCGCAGGCTCCAACGACGGCGGCCGCTCGAACGTGGTGTCGGTCGGCAACGACACGCAGCAGCGCCAGATCACGAACGTCGCGCCGGGTACGCAAGGCACCGACGCGGTGAACGTGAACCAGCTGACGCAGGTGCAGACGACGCTGTCGACGGCACTGTCGGGCCAGCAGGCGCAGATCAACTCGCTGGGTTCGCAACTGCAGCAGACCGACCAGATGGCGAAGCAGGGTATCGCGGCCGTCGGCGCGATGGCCTCGATCCCTCAGCTCGATCGCGACGCCAACTTCGGGATGGGTGTGGGTACGTCGACCTTCCTCGGCCAGAAGGCAATGGCGGTCAACATGCAGGCCCGCATCACGGAAAACCTGAAGGCGTCGATCAACGGCGGTTTCAGCGGCGGTCAGAAGGTGATCGGCGCCGGCATGCTGTACCAGTGGAAGTAACGCGTCGCGCCGCCAGGCCGCCCGGCTCGCCAGCCGGACGGCCCGCGGCGGCCCCGACGGCCAGACGAGCCCGCCGCGCCACCCGTGGCGGGCTTCAGTCAACCCAAGTATTGAGGATGTAACCGTGAACAAACTCGCTCTTGCGCTCGCGCTTTCCGCAACGGCCCTCGCCGCGTGCTCGACCGCATCCGGCCCGACCTTCAGCGCCTCCGAACTGCAGCCGCGCGACGGCGTGCGCACCTTCCAGGTGGACTGCCACGGCCTGCTGTCGGGCCCGGAGACCTGCATGAAGGCCGCCCGCAAGATTTGCGGCGAAGAGCCCGTGCGCGCCCTCGACTCGGCCCGCGCGCTGCGCGACAAATCCGATCCCGCGACGCTCGTATTCCAGTGCGGCGCCGCACCGGCCGAGACGGCTTCGGCCTCGGCCGCCGCGCCGGCCGCCGCCGTCGTCGAACAGGTGAACCTGTCGGGCGACGCGCTGTTCGCAACCGACCACGCGACGCTCGCCCCGACCGCGCGCGAATCGCTCGACCGGTTGCTGAGCGAGCGCGCCGACCACACGTACTCGCAGGTAAGCGTCACCGGCTTTACGGATTCGGTGGGCAGCGACGACTACAACCTGGCGCTGTCGAAGCGCCGCGCGGAATCCGTCGCGGCATACCTGAAGGCGCACGGCCTGAAGACGGACTCGCTGACGGTCTCGGGCCGCGGCAAGGCCGATCCGGTCGCGTCGAACGCGACGCCGGAAGGCCGCGCCAGCAACCGCCGCGTCGAAATCCGGCTGCAGCACTGAGCGGGCCGCCGCACGCGGCGCCCCGATCCGGCAGGCCGCCAGCGCCGCGCCGGACCCGCCCCCGACCTCCGCCGTGCAACCTGGGCGCCGCTTCGCCGGCGCCCTGCTCACATTGGCCGGCGGCTATGTCAAAGTTCGTCACGTCCCGCCAAAAACGGTGGTTTCCGTGCCACAATCGCCGCAGACAGTCGCCGGGGCAACCTGCCCGAATCGCGCGCCGTGCCAGGCGCGCCCGATGACATGCCGGAAACCGGCTGCCGCCCTCGCGAACCTGGTCGCCCGATTCGCCCGCCGCGGCGCACCGGCGCAAATGCAACCATGACAATCCACGGCGCGCCGCTTCCAGGCCAGACGCTCGACGCGATGCCCGGACGCACGACGCCGCAGAGGAAACCAACCGGTGACGGACATCAATGAAGCCGCCTCGGGCGGCACCCGCAAGCAACGGCCGGCCGTCGGCATCTCGCTGTTTGCGCGCGACGGCCAGGCGATCTGGGAA
>NZ_JAAGPO010000320.1:0-7041 GCF_017104825.1 Burkholderia sp. Ac-20345
TCACCGGCCGGCGGCGGCACGAGGCCGCGCGCGCGATACGCGCGTTCGACGGCCGCTGCCAGCGGCGGCGCGTTGGCGGGTACCAGCAGCCCGTCGCACCACGGGGCAGCGAACGAGATCTCGCGCCGCTCCGCGATCGACCAGTAGACGGGAGGTCGCTGTGCCGCGAGATCCGGCAAACGGGCATGCTCGACGCGATAGTAGGCACCGCGATACTGCAGCGGAGAGTCGGTTGCCCACAGTGCGCTCAGGATCGACAGGAATTCGGCGCTGCGCGCGAGACGCTGGTCGCGGTTCAGGTGCATGGCCCGGTCGGTCACCCCGACGTCCAGCGCGTCGGCTTCGCATGCGAGCAGCGCGCGGCCGCGGCTCAGCGACTGCAGGCTCTGCGCGAGATGGGCGGCTGCGACGGGCAGCATCGCGCCGGCCTGCAGCGTCACCATCACGCGCAATGCCGGTAGCGCATCGACGAGCGCCGCGGCCATCATCCACGGATCGGGGCCGCCGGAATGCGCGGGCAGCAACACGGCGTCACAGCCGGCCGACACGCCTGCCTCGGCGATCGCGATCCAGTCGGCGGCCGGGTCGGGCCGCGCATCGTCGCAGCCGGTGTCGAGCCGCAGCAGCAGACGCGGCGCGCTCATGCTGCGGCGTGGGCCGGCCGCCAGCCGAGTGCCGGCGCAATCGTTTCCGCGAGCGCGCGCAGCCGCGCGAGCGCGTCGTCGAGCGACGTGCTTTCCGATTGCACGACTGGCAGAAAGTAATCGACGAACGGGAACAGCGCCGGGTCGCCGCGCAGGCTTTCGACAACATCGTCCGGATGCCCGTAATGGACATTCAGCAGCCGCACGATCTGCTCGGGATCGGTCACATCGGGATGGCCGCTCGCTGCGAGCCACGGGACATGGCGCACGACGTCGGGTGCCAGGGCGGCAAGCGCTGCGCGTCGGTCGCGGGCGGGAAATACCGCGCGCACCACCCCGATTCGTGGCGCCGCGGCGTCGGCGCGAGCGCGTTCGCGCCAGGCGTCGAGATACGCGTGCGCGAGCGGCAGCTGCACGGTGCGCGGATCGTGCACGGCGGTACCGAGCAGCAGGCCGTTGCCGTGCCGTGCCGCGAACCGTGCGCCGTCGGGCGACGCATGCGAATGCCACAGGCGCGTGCGCACGCCCGGCGCCGCCGGTTGCAGTACGAGCGGCGATGCATCGGCCGCGCTGCGCGCGAGCGGGCGGCCCGCGAGCGCATCCTGCAAACGGTCGAGCGCGGTCGCGAAGCGCGCCTGGCGCGTGTCGACGTCGCGCCCGAACGCGGCGAACGCGTCGAGATTCGCGCCGCCGCTGCCCAGACCGAGTTGCAGCCTGCCGCCGGCCAGCGAGTCGAGTACCGCCGCGTCTTCGGCGAGCCGCAGCGGATCCTCGAGCGGCAACGTGACGATTCCCGTGCCGAGCTCGATGCGGTGCGTGCGTTGCGCGGCGGCGGGCAGCAGCACGAGCGGCGACGGCAGCCGCCCCGTTTCGCTGCCGAAATGATGCTGGGCCACCCATGCGCTGTCGAAGCCGAGCGCTTCCGCTGCCTCGATCAGCGCAAGCGTTTCGTGCAGCACGCGCGGCGACGGGTCGGGCGCGTAGACACGCGTCAGCACCCCGAGACGGAACGAGCGCGTCATGCGAGATCTCCGCCGACCGGTGCGACCGTATCGCCGCGCAGCGACGACGGGCGTCGAAAGAAGGGCGGGCGCGGCAGGCCGAGCTGATCGCGCAGCGTCGGGCCTTCGTACTCGGTGCGGAACAGCCGGCGGCGCTGCAGTTCGGGTACGACCAGATCGACGAAATCGTCGAGGCCGCCGGGCACCCAGGCGAACGCGACGTTGAACCCGTCGGCGCCGTACGACAGGAACCATTCCTCGAAGCGATCGGCGATGGTTTTCGGCGTGCCGGTGACGACGCCGACGCTGGCAAAGCGCTCGTAGAGCTGGCGGATCGTCAGGTTCTCGCGGCGCGCGAGATCGACGATCAACTGCTGCCGGCTCTTGCTGCGATTGCTCGGCGGCAGGTCGGGCAAAGGTCCGTCCAGCGGATAGCCGGACAGGTCGAAGTCACCTGCGTTGTCGGCGAGCAGCCGCAGCCCGAGCACCGGATCGATCAGGTCCTGCAACGCACGCAGCTTGTCGCGTGCTTCGGCCTCGGTTGCGCCGACGATCGGCATTACACCGGGCAGGATCTTCAGGTGCTCCGGCCGGCGGCCGTAACGCGCGACGCGACCCTTGACGTCGGCATAGAACGCCTGCGCGTCGTCGAGCCGGTGCTGCGCGGTGAAGATCAGTTCCGCGCAGCGCGCCGCGAGTTCGCGGCCGGCTTCCGACGAGCCGGCCTGCACGAGTACCGGATGACCCTGCGGCGCCCGCGCGACGTTCAGCGGGCCGCGCACGCTGAAGTGCGGCCCATGATGATCGAGCACATGCAGCTTGCGGTGGTCGAAATGCAGGCCGGCGGCCTTGTCCTCGATGAACGCGTCGTCTTCCCAGCTGTCCCAGAGCCCCGCCACGACGCGCTGGAACTCGTCGGCGCGCGCGTAGCGGTCGGCGTGCGCGAGGTGCGGCGTCGCGCCGAAATTCGCCGCTTCGTCGGGCACGACCGACGTGACGAGATTCCACCCCGCGCGGCCGCCGCTCAGGTGGTCGAGCGACGCGAACTTGCGGGCGATGTGGTAGGGCGCGTTGTAGGTGGTCGTCGCGGTCGCGATCAGGCCGATGTGTTGCGTGACGGCCGCCAGCGCGGCGAGCAGCGTGAGCGGCTCGAAGGTGTCGGCGCGCGCGCTGCGGCGCAGCGAGTCGACGTGGCTGCCCTGCGTCGCGACCACGTCCGCGACGAACAGCGCATCGAGCTTGCCGCGCTCGGCCGTCTGCGCCATCCGGCGGAAATGCGCGAAGTCGCGGTTGCCGTTCGGCTGCGCGAGCGGATGGCGCCAGCCGACGACATGGCTGCCGCCGCCGTTCAGCATCGCGTTGAGTTTCAGTGTGTCGGTGCGGCGCGTCATCCGGCGAGCCTCCTCAATACGTGTAGGTCACGCGCACGCCGACGGTGCGCGGCTGCCCCGCGGCGGCGACGTTCGTGCCGGGCAGGAAGAAGTTCTTCGTCAGGTCGTACTGGCGGTTGAACAGGTTGCGCGCCCACAGCGCGACGTCCCAATGCCGGTCGGGCGACGTGACGGTCAAGCTCGCATTGACGAGCCAGTAACTGTCGACCGTGTAGTTCGGGCCGAGCAGCAGCAATTGCGAATACGCGTCGCGGTAGCTGTAGTTCGTCTCCGCACGCAGCCGGTAGCCGCCCGCGAGCCAGCTGTACGCGACCTGTCCGCCATAGCTCAGGCGCGGGAAGCTGAGCGCGGTGCCGTTGTAGTCGGTGAACACGTTGTGGCCGCTGGCCGCCGACGCCTGCGTGTTGTACGTGACGAACGGCGACGTGTACTTGCCGCCCTTGTAGCCCACGTACTGCGAGATCTCGAGCCCACGCACCGGCTGCCATTTCAGGTCGGTCTCGAAGCCGTCGATGCGCGATTTCGGCGCATTCACGAACGTGCCGATCAGCGATTGGGAGTTCGGGTCGAAGGTGGCCGACAATACCTGCTGGTCGCGGTAGTCGTAGTGGAACGCCGATACGTTCCAGCGCAGCGAGCGTGTGAGGTCGCTCTTGAAGCCCACTTCGTACGCAGTCAGCGATTCGGGCTTGAATGGCGCGAGCGCGTTTGAATTGCCGGTGTTGTGCGCGGTGAACCCGCCCGACTTGTAGCCGCGGCTGACGGTCGCATACAGCATCGTCGCAGGCGCGAGGTCGAACTCGAGTCCGACCTTGCCGGATGTGCCGTTGGACGTCAGCGACTGGTTCGCGTCGCCGCCCTGGAAGCCCGCGAACGGCGTGAACGACGGCGTCAGCATGCCCGACGCGAAGCCGCGCAGTTCGCGCTTCTCGTGTTCCTGCCGCACACCGACGATGCCGCGCAGGCGTTTCGTGATGTCGTAGGTCGCCTGGCCGTAGACGCCGAGCGTATCGACCGACTGCCGGTAGCGCGTCAACGCGATGAAGCCGAGCCGGTCGCTGAAGTCGGAATAGAACTTCTCGTCGAGATCGTCGTGCGAGTAGAACAGGCCGGTGACCCAGCGCAGCCGCGTGTCGCCGCGCGACGACGCGCGCAGTTCCTGCGTGACTTCGTTGACGGTGTCGTCGAAGTACTCGTCGGAGTCGTGGTATCGCGTCGCGTCCCAGTCCGAATATTCGCGGCGGTGCAGGTAGTTGTACGCGGTGATGCTCTTCAGTTCGACCGGGCCGAGATTCCACGTCGCGGTCAGGTCCACGCCGCCATTCAGGTTGTTGCGCCCCGGCTTCGCGTCGGTCGACAGACCCGTCGCGCGTGAAAATGCCGGGCTCACGCCCCAGCCGGTCTTCGTGTGATCGGCATCGGCGGGAATCACCTCGCCGGTCTTGGTCGACGTGTACGGCGTAAACAGGTAAAGCCCCGTGTTGTCGGACTTGTCGAAGCCGCCGTGCGCGCCGACATGCAGCTTGAAGTCGCGCGTGACGTCCCAGTCGAGCTGCCCGCGCGCGGCGGCGCTGTCGTGGTTGCCGAGCGTCTGGTTGGTCGCGCGGTTGTTCTGCCACGCGCCGAAGTCCTGTGTCGTGAACGCGAAGCGACCGCGCACGCGGTCGCTCAGCGGCCCGGACACGTAGCCCTCGGTCGTCAGCAGGTTATGCGTGCCGTATTCGACGCTCGCGCCCGCCTCGAAGTCGCGGGTCGGCTGGTTCGTGATGAAGTTCACCGTGCCGCCCGTCGTGTTGCGGCCGTACAGCGTGCCCTGCGGGCCGCGCAGCACCTCGACGCGCGCGATGTCGAACAGTTGCCCCTGGGTCTGGATCGGCAGCGCATATGCGACGTCGTCCACGTTGATGCCGACCGTCGACGCGTTGTTCGACGTGTAGTCGTTGAAGCCGACGCCGCGAATCCGGAACTGCGGCTGGCCGCCGCCGAACGCGGGCTCCACCTCGACGCTCGCGGTCGCGTGCTGCAAGTCGTTGACGGTCCCGACGTTCAGCGTCTTCAGGTCGTTGCCCGAGATGACTGACACCGACGTACCGACACGTTGGGCGGATTGCCGCCGCCGCTGGGCGGTGACGATGACGTCCTTGAGCTGTGCCTCCGCGAATGGTGCGCCGGTGTTCGCCTGCGCTGCACCGGACGGCGGGGTGGCCGCCGCAGCCGGTGCAGCCGCGGGCGCCGACGCGGCGATCGGTGCCGCGCTCACGGCCGGCTGTTGCTGCGCATGCAGCGCCGGCGCGGCGGCCAGCAGTGCCGACGCGCCGATGGAGGCGCTCAACATCCTGTATTTCATCCGTCTATCCCCAAATCGAAACGTTGTTATGCGTGTGGTCCGGCGCGATGCCGCGCATCCGGTCGATGGCGCCGCGGCTCGGCAGTGCGTGAGCGGGTGGTTCGCAACAGACGTGCCAATGGGCGCTTGGGCCCGCCCCACAATGGGTTAGCGTCGAAAGCGGTGGCCGGATGGGCCGGGGCGCGTGCATGCGTTCCAGTCGTTTTGCTGGAATTCCAGCAGCGTCGTCGCGCGGCGCGCGACGTGCTGCTTTTGCGCCATCTCGCTGGAAATCCAGCGCGCCGCGCGCGGTGTCATGGCTGCACAGGCCGACAGGACGGCGATGGCACGGTGCTTGCTCTCGACGGAGGCCATGCACCTGCCCACGAGGATCTTCATGAACGCTTTCACGTCCGCCGACACGCCCGCTCGCGCGTCTTCCCCGTTGTCCTCCCGGCCGCCAGCGAGCCGCATCGCCGATGACGCGCATGCGCTCGAAACCGCGCTCCGTCTCGCCGACGAGCTGTCGCGCGACGCGGCGCTGCGCGATCGCGAGCGGCGCCTGCCGTTCGCGGAGCTCGACCTGTTCTCCGGCAGCGGGCTGTGGGGCATCACCGTGCCACGCGCGTTCGGCGGTGCGGACGTGTCGCTGGCGACGCTCGGCGAAGTCGTGCGGACCATCGCGCAGGCGGATCCGTCGATCGGTCAGTTGCCGAAGAATCACTTCCACGCGCTCGACGTGATCCGGCTCACGGGCGACGAGGCGCAGCGCCGCAAGTTCTTCGGCCTCGTGCTCGACGGCGCGCGGATCGGCCATGCCGCGTCCGAGCGCGGCACGAAGAACGCGCTCGAGATCGGCACGCGGCTCTCGCGGCGCGGCGGGCGGCTCGTGCTCGACGGCCAGAAGTTCTATTCGACTGGCGCGCTGTTCGCCGACTGGATCGCCGTGCTGGCGCTCGACGACGACGGCCGCTACGTGCAGGCGCTGGTCGAGCGCGACCGGCCCGGGCTCGACATCGTCGACGACTGGAGTGGCTTCGGGCAGCGCACGACGGCGAGCGGCACGCTGACGCTGTCGGGCGTCGAGGTCGACGAGCAGGACGTGGTGTCGATCCAGGCCGCGTTCGAGCGGCCAACCCTCGCGGGGCCCGTGTCGCAATACCTGCACGCGAACATCGACGTCGGCATCGCGCGCGCGGCGCTGGCCGACACGCTCGAGTTCGTGCGTACGCGCAGCCGGCCGTGGGCAGACAGCGGTATCGCACGCGCGTCGGACGATCCGTACGTGATTCGCGATGTCGCGGACGTGCAGGTCCGCCTGCTCGCGACCGAAGCGCTGCTCGACCGCGCGGCCGTGGCGCTCGACGCATTGCCGGCCGAACTCGACGATGCGCAGGTGGCGCACGCTTCGGTGCAGGTCGCGGCCGCGAAAGTCCTGAGCACCGAGCTGGCAATTCTTGCGACCAACAAGCTGTTCGAACTGTCGGGCACGCGCTCGGTGCTGAGCGAATACAACCTCGACCGCCACTGGCGCAACGCACGCACCCACACGCTGCACGACCCGGTGCGCTGGAAGTATCACGCGATCGGCAACTACGTGCTCAACCACGTCAACCCGCCGCGCCACGGTTATCTGTGATGAACGACATGCTTTCGAATCCGTCGCCGTTCGCACCGAA
>NZ_JAAGPO010000321.1:0-234 GCF_017104825.1 Burkholderia sp. Ac-20345
TAAAAAAAAAAAAAATATATAAATTGTATTTACGTCTCACATTACTTCTGAGATCAACACTTGTACTGTCCCTTCATTACCCTCTCATCATTCACTTTTTACCTTTCACTCTCCCTCCCTCGCATGTACTCTCACTTTTAGTTCCTACTCCCCTCTACCCACACCTTCTTCCTCTGCCACACCCTCAGTCCCACCCACTGACGCACTCCGTTCCCACGTGCCCTGTTTTCTCAT
>NZ_JAAGPO010000322.1:0-7400 GCF_017104825.1 Burkholderia sp. Ac-20345
CGACGAAAGCTCAGCATTTCGGTCCGCACGTTCGGATCGAACGCCACCTTCGCGCCCGCGCGATAGATCACACTCTTTCCCCACGACGCTCTTCCGATCTGCGTCGCCGGTGGCCGAGCCGCGCGACGATCGCTTGCTGGCCGCGCGTCACGCGCGCTTCATCGATCTGTATGCGCGAACGGATGCATGGTTCACGGCGGGCGTTTAAACTCGAACACTTGTTCTTTTGCGTCAGCGATGACGCATCGTGGCAAGCCGGCGACCGTTTCCCGCACGCGATCCGCGGCCGGACCGGCCATCATGGCGAGCACGAGATTCTTTCGCCGTGCCGCGCGCGATGCCGCGCGGCACGGTTTCGACAGCTTTGCATGGAACCCGGTGCGAAGCATGGGACGGGCGTCAGTATTCGCGCACCCACGCCTCGACACGAGCGCTGACGCGCCAACCCGGGCCGACCTCACACACAGACAGGAGTCACACGATGAAGACGAAAGCAGCGATTGCATGGAAGGCGGGCGCGCCGCTGACGATCGAGGAAGTCGATCTGGAAGGGCCGCGCGCCGGCGAAGTGCTGATCGAGGTGAAGGCGACGGGCATCTGTCACACCGATTACTACACGCTGTCGGGCGCCGATCCGGAAGGGATCTTCCCGGCGATCCTCGGCCATGAGGGCGCGGGCGTCGTGGTCGACGTCGGCCCCGGCGTCGGCACCCTGCGCAAGGGCGACCACGTGATTCCGCTCTACACGCCCGAATGCCGCGAGTGCAAGTTCTGCCTGTCGCGCAAGACCAACCTGTGCCAGAAGATCCGCGCGACGCAGGGCAAGGGCCTGATGCCCGACGCGACGTCGCGCTTCTCGCTCGACGGCAAGCCGCTGTTCCACTACATGGGCACGTCCACGTTCTCGAACTACATCGTCGTGCCGGAGATCGCGGTCGCGAAGGTGCGCGAGGACGCGCCGTTCGACAAGATCTGCTACATCGGCTGCGGCGTGACGACGGGCGTCGGCGCGGTCGTGTACTCGGCGAAGGTCGAGGCCGGTGCGAACGTCGTCGTGTTCGGCCTCGGCGGCATCGGCCTGAACGTGATCCAGGGCGCGAAGATGGTCGGCGCGGACAAGATCATCGGCGTCGACATCAACCCGAAGCGCGTCGAGCTCGCGAAGAAGTTCGGGATGACGCACTTCATCAACCCGAACGAAGTCGAGAACGTGGTCGACCACATCGTGCAGCTGACCGACGGCGGTGCGGACTACTCGTTCGAATGCGTGGGCAACGTGAAGCTGATGCGCCAGGCGCTCGAGTGCACGCACAAGGGCTGGGGCCAGTCGTTCATCATCGGCGTGGCGGCAGCCGGCGAGGAAATCAGCACGCGTCCGTTCCAGCTCGTGACGGGCCGTGAATGGAAGGGTTCGGCATTCGGCGGCGCGCGCGGTCGTACCGACGTGCCGAAGATCGTCGACTGGTACATGGAAGGCAAGATCAACATCGACGACCTGATCACGCACACGCTGCCGCTCGAGCGGATCAACGAAGGCTTCGATCTGATGAAGGCCGGCGAGTCGATCCGCTCGGTCGTGCTGTACTGACCGGGAGCGCACCGCGATGCTCGAACTCGTTTCCTCGCACGCGTGCCACGGCGGCGAGCAGCGTTTCTACCGTCACGATTCGGCGGCCATCGGCCTGCCGATGAAGTTTTCGGTGTACCTGCCGCCGCAGGCTGCGCACGGCCGCGTGCCGGCACTGTTCTATCTCGCGGGGCTCACGTGCACCGACGAGACGTTCGCGATCAAGGCCGGCGCGCAGCAATACGCGGCGCAGCACGGCATCGCGCTCGTGATGCCCGACACGAGCCCGCGCGGCGCGGGCGTGCCGGGCGAGACCGATGCGTGGGACTTTGGCGTCGGCGCGGGCTTCTATGTCGATGCGACCGAAGCGCCGTGGTCCGCGCATTACCGGATGGAGTCGTATGTGACGGGTGAGCTGCGCGAGCTCGTCGCGGCCGAGTTGCCGATCGACGGTGCGCGGCTCGGGATCTTCGGCCACTCGATGGGCGGGCACGGCGCGCTGACGCTCGCGTTGCGCCATCCGGGCTTGTACCGGTCGGTGTCGGCGTTTGCGCCGATCGCCGCGCCGACGCGCTGCCCGTGGGGCGAGAAGGCGTTCTCGGGCTACCTCGGCGCCGATCGCGAGGCATGGAAGGCACACGACGCGAGCGAACTCGTCGCGCGGGCCGATGCGCCTAAGTTCGCGGACGGCATCCTCGTCGATCAGGGTCTCGCCGATCAGTTCCTCGCGAACCAGCTCAACCCCGACGTGTTCGAAGCCGCGTGCGCGAAGGCCGGCCAGCCGCTGACGCTGCGCCGCCATCCGGGCTACGACCACGGGTACTATTTCATCTCGACGTTCATCGCCGATCACATCGCGCATCATGCGCGCGTGCTCGCACGGTGAGCGGGAAGGGAAGCAGGTAACGCACACGACGCGTCGCACTATCGCGCGCGCATGAAAAAACGCCGGCGTTGCCTTCGGGCACGCCGGCGTTTTTATTTCCGACAAACGTCGGTCAGTGGCGTCGCAACAGGCTGGCGCCGTACACGAGCGCCGACAGCGCGGTGATCCAGAAGCTCGTCGGCCAGTCGGTGTGATACGCGAGCACGATACCGAGCCACGCTTCGAACAACGCGAACAGCGCGGCGAGCAGCACGCCGGTCGACAGCCGCGTCGTCACGTTCTGCGCGGCGGCGGCCGGCCCGACCAGCAGCGTGAACACCAGCAGCACGCCGACGATCTGCGTCGCCGCGGCCACCGCGAGCGCGCACACCGCGAGGAACAGCATCGACACCGTGCGCAGCGACACGCCCTTGGCTTCGGCCAGTTCGGGCTGCAGCGATGCGAACAGCAGCGGCCGCGCGATCAGCGCGAGCGCGAGCAGGCTGACCGCGCCGATGCCGGCGAGCACCGCGAGCGTGTCGTGGCTGACCGCGAGCACGTTGCCGAACAGCAGCGCGGTGACCTGCGTCGCGAACGACGTGTAGAAGTGCAGGAACAGCAGGCCGAAGCCGAGCGCGCCCGACAGGATCACGCCGATCGCGACGTCGCGGCCCGCGAGCTTCTCGCCGAGCGCGCCCATCCCGATCCCGGCCGCGAGCGTGAAGCCGACCATCCCCCAGATCGGCGAGATGCCGAGCAGCACCGCGCCCGTCGCACCGGTGAAGCCGACGTGCGACAGCGCATGGCCGGCGAAGGTCTGCCCGCGCAGCACCAGGAAGTAGCCGACGATGCCCGCGAGCACCGCGACGATCCCCGACGCCGCGAAGGCGTTGATCATGAAGTCGTATTCAAACATCGTGCGAATGCCCGGGATGAGCGTGTCCGTGGTGGTGATGGCCGTGGCCGCCGCCACCGCCGTGCGAGTGGCCGTCGTCGTCCTCGTGTTCGTGGTCGTGCTTCTCGATCTCGACGTCGCCCGACATCACGAAGATCTTGCCGTTCACGCGCATCACGTCGATCGGCGAACCGTAGAGCCGCGACAGCACGGGCTTCGTGATCACCTCGTCGACGGTGCCGAGCGCCGCGACGCCGTTGCCGAGATACAGCACGCGGTCGAGCGCGTTCAGCAGCGGATTCAGTTCGTGCGCGGAGAACAGCACGGTGATGCCGAGCTCGCGCTGCACGTTGCGCACGAGCTCGACGACGCCGCGCTGGTGGTTCGGGTCGAGGCTGATCAGCGGCTCGTCGAGCAGCAGCAGCTTCGGGCTGCCGAGCAGGCACTGCGCGAGCAGCAGGCGCTGCCGCTCGCCGCCCGACAGTTCCGACAGCGGCCGGCGCGCGAGCGTCGGGCCGCCGACGAGATCGAGCACGCGGTCGACGTCGCGGCGCGTCGCCGCGTTCGTGTGCGGCAGCCCCCAGCGGTGGCCGTCGGCGGCCATCGCGACGAAGTCGTAGCCGCGCATCCGGCGGTTCGCGAGGCCGCTCCTGATCTGCGGCATGTAGCCGATCGATGCGTTGCCGCGCACGACGGGCACGCCGCCGACGGACAGCGTGCCGGCCGACACGGGCACGAGGCCGAGCACCGCGCGCATCAGCGTCGTCTTGCCCGCGCCGTTCGGCCCGAGCACGCCGACGAATTCGCCGGGTTCGATCGAGAAGCTGACGTCGCGCAGGATCGTGCGTCCGCCCAGTTCGAGCGTGACGCGATCGACGGCGAGTGCGTGAGGAGTGACGGTCATGTCGTTACGGTTGTTTATTGCTTGCCGGCGGCCAGCGCGGCCGCGAGCGCGTCGAGCTGGCCGGCCATCCATTGCTGGAAGGTCTTGCCGGCCGGCTGCGTCTCGGTGACGCTGACGGTCGGCACGCCGCCGTCGCGCGCGATCTTCAGCATGCGCTTGGTCATCGGCTCTTCGGCCTGGCTGTTGTAGATCAGCACGCGCACCTGCTTCTTGCGCAGGTCGTTCTCGAACGCGGCGACGTCCTGCGCGCTCGCCTCGGTGTCGTTCATCGTCGCGAGCTGGAAGCGCTGGTTGCGCATGTCGAGGCCGATCGCGTCGGACATGTAGCCGAACACGGGCTCGGTGGCCGTGACCGGCACGCCCTTGTACTGCGCGCGCAGCGCGGCGACCTTGTCGTCGACGGGCTTAAGCGTTGCGACGAACTTCTGCAGGTTCGCGTCGTATTCGGCCTTGTTCGCCGGGTCGGCGCGGCCGAGCTCGGCCGCGATCGCGCGCGCGGCGGCCGGCATCGTCGCCGGGTCGTACCACAGGTGCGGGTTGTCACCGGCCTTCTTGCCGACGAGATCGGCGACGACGATCGTCGCGCGCTTCGCCTGTTTCGACGCGCCGAGCAGCTTGCTCATCCACGGATCGTAGTTGGCGCCGTTGTAGATCACGACCTGCGCGTGCTGGAGCGCGCGGGCCGTCTTCGGGCTCGCTTCGAACAGGTGCGGATCCTGGTCCGGATTGCTGAGGATGCTCGTCACCGCGACATGGCTGCCGCCGATCTGCGACGCGACATCGCCGTAGAAATTCTCGGCGGCCACGACGTTGACGGTCGCGGCCTGCGCGAACGCGGGCGCCGCGAGCGACAGCGCGGCGACAGCGGCGGCGAGCCAGCGGACAGGCGACAGGGCACGCCGCGGCGCGCGCTTCAGGGCAATGGACATGGAACTCCTCGTTGGAAGGGGCGGCGCGTGCGCCGCGCGATACGCGTCAGCGTTGCACGGGCTTGTGCTTGCAGTGCCCGCACAGGCCGCTCAGCTCGACGACCTGGTGGTGGACTTCGAAACCGTGCGCGGGCTCGCTCGCGGACAACTGTTTCGCGAGGTCGCCGCCGGGAATCTCGACGGTGTCGCCGCACGAATCGCAGATCAGGAACTGGCCTTCGTGCGGGACGCCGATCTCGCAGCACGCGAAGAACGCGTTCTTCGATTCGATCCGGTGGATGAAGCCGTGCTCGACGAGGAAATCCAGCGCGCGATAGACGGTTGTGGGCGGCACGCGGCCGCGCTGCGGTTCGAGTTCGGCGAGCAGGTCGTACGCGCCGATCGGGCGCTGCGCGGCCAGCACGCGTTCGTAGACCTGGCGGCGCAGCGGCGTCCACGCGAGCCCGTGCTCGGCGGCGAATGCGTCGGCCCGGGACAGCCGGGCGTCAATGGACGATGAGGTAGCCATGGCGTGAAGCAGGGCGATGAAACAAAGTATGGCGATGATATAACGTATCGCCGCGCCGTGCAGCGCGAAATCCCCTTTCCGTCCTCGCTCCGTCCCCTTCATTGCCGATCCGACCGCGCCGCACCGTGCGCGCCGCGCCTTGCCGGGCGTGCGCGGCGGGCCGCCACGCCGCGCAGTTGTGCCGCAGCGCGTCATAGAAAGCCGTCACGTCGCCTTGACAGCACGAATCGCGTATCCGATCATTCGATCACTAACAGAGCAATTGATCGGTTGGCGAGCGTTCGCTCACCTCGCAGCCGTCGTAAAGCAGAACGAACCGGAGACAGCCAGTGAGACTGGAAGACAAGGTCGCGATCCTGACGGGCGCCGCAAGCGGCATCGGCGAGGCGGTCGCGCAACGCTATCTGGACGAGGGCGCGCGCTGCGTGCTCGTCGATCTGAAGCCGGCGGGCGGCTCGCTCGCGCGGCTCATCGAGGCAAACCCCGGCCGCGCGGTGGCCGTCACCGCGGACGTCACGCGCCGCGACGACATCGAGCGGATCGTCGCCACGGCGGTCGAGCGCTTCGGCGGCGTCGACATCCTGTTCAACAATGCGGCGCTGTTCGACATGCGCCCGATCCTCGACGAATCGTGGGACGTGTTCGACCGGCTGTTCTCGGTCAACGTGAAAGGGCTGTTCTTCCTGATGCAGGCCGTCGCGCAGCGGATGGTCGAGCAGGGGCGCGGCGGCAAGATCGTCAACATGTCGTCGCAGGCCGGGCGTCGTGGCGAGGCACTCGTTTCGCACTACTGCGCGACCAAGGCCGCGGTGATCAGCTACACGCAGTCGGCCGCGCTCGCGCTCGCGCCGCACCGGATCAACGTGAACGGCATCGCGCCGGGTGTCGTCGACACGCCGATGTGGGAGCAGGTCGATGCGCTGTTCGCGCGCTACGAGAACCGGCCGCTCGGCGAGAAGAAGCGGCTCGTCGGCGAAGCCGTGCCGCTCGGCCGCATGGGCGTGCCGGGCGACCTGACGGGCGCCGCGCTGTTCCTTGCGTCGTCCGACGCCGACTACGTCACCGCCCAGACGCTGAACGTCGACGGCGGCAACTGGATGAGCTGAAGTGATGCCGCTCGCACGCGCCACCACCTGCCGGCCGGCCCGAGACGCGGCAGTTGTCTTGCACGTCGCGGCCCCCGTTGAACGAGGAGGGCTCGCCTGATGGCCGAGATCGTCGTTGCCGGCGAACTGCTCGCCGAATTCGTCGCCGCCGAGCGCGGCCAGGGTTTCGATACGCCGGGCCTGTTCGAAGGGCCGTTTCCGAGCGGCGCGCCGGCGATCTTCGCCGACCAGGCCGCGCGGCTCGGTGCATGCGTCGCATATGCGGGCTGCGTGGGCCGCGATGCGTTCGGCGATGCGATCGTCGCGCGGCTCGAACGTGATGGCGTCGACGTCGCGCGCATCCGCCGCGTCGCGCGCCCGACCGGCACCGCGTTCGTCGCGTATCGCGACGACGGCTCGCGCAGCTTCGTGTTCACGCTGTCCACCAGCGCGGCAGCGTGCGTCGATGCGTCCGATGTTGATACCGCGATGTTCGACGGCTGCCGTTACTTCCACGTGATGGGTTCGTCGCTGACGAGCGAGTCGGCGATCGCGGCGGTGCAGCGCGGCGTGATCGAGGCCGCGCGCGCCGGCGCGAAGGTGTCGTTCGATCCGAACGTGCGGCCCGAAATGCTGAGCTTTCGTCC
>NZ_JAAGPO010000323.1:0-7087 GCF_017104825.1 Burkholderia sp. Ac-20345
TGCGCCGATCTCGCCCGCCCGGTGCGCGGCCGCGTCGAGCCGCGCGACGCTCAGGCGCAGGTCGTCGACCATCGCGAGCCCGGCCGGCGTGAGCGTCGCGCCGCGCCGTGACCGGTCGAACAGCCGAACCCCCAGTTCCTTTTCCATCCGGTTCAGCGCCTGGCTGAGCGCCGGCTGCGCAATGCCGAGCTCGCTGGCGGCGCGCGTGAAGCTGCCGGAATCCGCGATCGCGAGGAAGTAGCGGACGTGCCTGATTTCCATAAGCGTATGTTATGAATAATTATTCGAAACATAGTAGCGAATTATTGAAATGATTCATAGGATGCTCACCAAGCGTCGCCGATACGGGCGGTGCCTCCGGTAAGCGGCGCGACGACGCGGCGCACGGCGACGACACGAGGAGACCTCCGTTGAACTGGACGCGTGAACTATCGACGACCGAACGGCGCACGTTGCGCGGCTGCTTTGCCGGCTGGGCGCTCGACGGCCTCGATACCCAGATGTTCAGCCTCGTGATTCCGGCGCTGCTCGCGACCTGGAGCATCGGCAAGGGACAGGCCGGCCTGATCGGCGGCGCAACGCTCGTGTCGGGCGCGCTCGGCGGCCTGCTGGCCGGCGTGATCGCGGATCGCTACGGGCGCGTGCGCGCGCTGCAGATCACCGTGTGCTGGTTCTCCGCATTCACGTTCCTGAGCGCGTTCGCGCAGAACTTCGAACAGCTGCTGGTGCTGAAAGCGCTGCAGGGCCTCGGCTTCGGCGGCGAGTGGACCGCGGGCGCGGTGCTGCTCGCCGAGACGGTCGGCGCGCGCCATCGCGGCAAGGCGATGGGCGTCGTGCAGAGCGCGTGGGGATTCGGCTGGGGCGCGGCGGTGCTGCTGTACATGGCCGTGTTCGCATGGTTGCCGGCCGAATGGGCATGGCGCGTGCTGTTTGCGATCGGCGCGCTGCCCGCGCTGCTGGTGCTGTATATCCGCCGCGCGATTCCCGAGCCGCCGCGCGCGCAACCGGCACGGGCGCAGGCGCACGCGGACGATGCGCCGACGGTCGGCATCTTCGACCGCTCGGTGCTGCGCGCGACGGTCGTCGGCGGCCTGATCGGCGTCGGCGCGCACGGCGGCTATCACGCGATCACGATCTGGCTGCCGACCTACCTGAAGACCGAGCGGCACCTGTCGGTGCTCGGCACGGGCGCGTATCTGTCGGTCGTGATCGTCGCGTTCATCTGCGGCTGCTTCGTCAGCGCCTATCTGCAGGACCGGATCGGCCGGCGCCGCAACGTGATGCTGTTCGCCGCGTGTTGCGCCGTGATGGTGAACCTGTACGTGTTCCTGCCGCTGAACGACATCGCGATGCTGTTGCTCGGGTTCCCGCTCGGCCTGTTTTCGGCCGGCATTCCGGCGACGCTCGGCACGCTGTTCAACGAACTGTATCCGCAGAACGTGCGCGGGCGCGGCGTCGGCTTCTGCTACAACTTCGGCCGCATCGCGTCGGCGGGCTTCCCGGTGCTGGTCGGACACATGGGCACATCGATGCCGCTCGGCACGGCGCTCGGCATCGATGCGGGCATCGCCTACGGGCTGGTCGTGATTGCGGTGTGGTTCCTGCCGGAAACGCGCGGGCGCCGCCTGCCCGACGCGGTGGCCGGGCCCGGCGCCGACGGCGACGTGCAGGCCCGCGCATCGCTGTAATTGCCGTCTTTCGTTCATCCAGCCGCCCGTCACCCGTCATGCGGGCCGGGCACATCTTGCAGGCAGTCGTCATGGATCGAGCAGTGAATCCGCCGGTCGAGCCGGTTTCATCGGCGCCGAACGCCACCGCGTGGTACGCATCGGCGGCCGCCGTCGCGGCGGTCGACGCGCATGCGCACGTGTTTGCGCGCGGCCTGCCGCTCGCGCCGGTCGTGCGCCATGCGCCCGACTACGACGCGTCGCTCGACGCGTACGTCGCGCATCTCGCCGCGCACGGCATCACGCATGCGGTGCTGGTGCAGCCGAGCTTTCTCGGCACCGACAACGCGTTCTTCGTCGACGTGCTGCGGCGCTACCCGAGCCGCTTTCGCGGCGTCGCGGTCGTCGATCCGGGGATCGACGACGATGCGCTCGCCGCGCTGAACCGCGCGGGCGTCGTGGGCATGCGGCTCAACCTGGTCGGCCTGCCGATTCCGGACTTCGGCACGCGGGCATGGCGCGCGCTGTTCGCGCGCGTCAATGCGCTCGGCTGGCATGTCGAGATCCATCGCGATGCGGCCGACCTGCATGCGATCGCCGCGAGCCTGCTCGCGCAGTCGTGCACGCTCGTGATCGACCATTTCGGCCGCCCGTCGCCGACGCTCGGCGAGCGCGACCCCGGCTTCCGCGACCTGCTGTCGCTCGCCGGCACCGGGCGCGTGTGGGTCAAGCTGTCGGCCGCCTATCGCAACAGCCTGGCCGGCGACGGCACCGACGCGGCGCTCGGCGCCGCGCAGGCGCTGCGCGCCGCGTTCACGGCCGAGCGGCTCGTGTGGGGCAGCGACTGGCCGCATACGCAGCATCGCGAGCGTGTCGATTTCGGCGCGACCTGCGCGGCGCTCGAACGCTGGCTGCCCGACCCCGGCGAGCGCACGCGCGTGCTGCGCGACTCGCCGCGAACCCTGTTCCGTTTCGACCAATGAGGCCCGCATGACCGATCACACCACCCTTCGTCGCGCCGCGTTCCGGCGCAGCATCGCCGCCCGCCAGGGGCTGCTCGTCGCCGGCACGTTCAACGCGCTGAGCGCGCGGATCGCCGCCGATCTCGGCTTCGGCGCGCTGTACCTGAGCGGCGCCGGTGTCACCAACATGTCGCTCGGCCTGCCGGATCTCGGCTTCGTCGGGCTCGGCGAACTGGCCGAGCACACGGCGCGGGTGCGCGACGCCGTCGACCTGCCGTTGATGGTCGATGCCGATACGGGCTTCGGCAACGCGCTGAACGTGCTGCATACGGTGCGCACGCTCGAGCGCAGCGGCGCGGACGCGATCCAGCTCGAGGACCAGGTGTTGCCGAAGAAATGCGGCCACTTCGCGGGCAAGGAAGTGATCCCGGCCGCGGAAATGGTCGGCAAGCTGAAGGCGGCCGTCGACGCGCGCGTCGACCCGAACCTGCTGATCGTCGCCCGCACCGACGCAGCGGCCGTACACGGCATCGACGACGCGATCGAGCGCGCGCATCGCTATGCGGCGGCCGGCGCCGACGTGCTGTTCATCGAGGCGATGGAGTCGCCTGAGGACGTCGAGCGGCTGCCCGCGCTGTTCGATACGCCGCAGCTCATCAACATCGTGATCGGCGGCAAGACGCCGACCCGCTCGCGCGACGAACTGGCGCGCCTCGGCTATGGCGTGGTGCTGTATGCGAACGCCGCGCTGCAGGGCGCGGTGCACGGGATGCAGGCGGCGCTGACGACGCTGCGCGACACAGGCCGGCTCGACGAGGACCCGGCGCTCGTCGCGCCGTTCGCCGAACGGCAGCGGCTCGTCGACAAGGCGCGCTTCGACGCGCTCGACGCGCGCTACGCGGCTGCCCAGCCGTAACGCCGGCATGCGGCACGGGCGGCCGCATGCCGGCCGCCCGATACAGAACGAACAGGAGACAACCTTGGCAACTTCCCCCACCGGGGCGGCCGACGCGCCGCCGCGTATCGGCTCGATCGTCGGCGGACTGGCCGGCAACCTGATCGAGTGGTACGACTTTCTCGCGTACAGCATCTTCTCGATCTATTTCGCGCCGTCGTTTTTTCCCGCCGACCGGCCGACCGTGCAACTGATGAACACCGCGGCGATCGCGGCGGTCGGCTATGTCGCGCGCCCGGCGGGCAGCTGGCTCGTCGGCCTGTACGCGGACCGGCACGGGCGCAAGGCCGCGCTGACGAAATCGGTGCTCGCGATGTGCGCGGGATCGATGCTGATCGCCGTCACGCCCGGCTACGCGACGATCGGCGTGCTCGCGCCGGTGCTGCTCGTCGCCGCGCGCCTGCTGCAGGGCCTCAGCATGGGTGGCGAATACGGCACCAGCGCGACCTACCTGAGCGAGATCGCGCCGCCGAACCGGCGCGGCTTCTACGTCGGCTTCCTGCAAGTGAGCGTGGTCGCGGGCCAGCTCGTCGCGCTCGGCCTGATGCTGGCGATGCAGCGGATCTTCGCGGGCACGCACGACATCGAGCGCTGGGGCTGGCGGATCCCGTTCTTCGTCGGCGGCGTGCTTGCGCTGTTCGCGCTGTACATGCGCCGCAACGTCGTGGAGAGCAACGCGTTCATCGCCAGCCGCGCGCATGCGGCGAAGACGCGCGTGTCGGCCGATCTCGCGGCCCACTGGCGCGAACTGCTGCTCGCGATCGGCATCACGATCGGCGGCACCGTCGCGTTCTACACGTACACGGTCTACATGCAGAAATACCTCGTCAACTCCGTCGGCCTGCACAAGGAAACGGCGACCTGGATCTGCACGCTCGCGCTGCTGCTGTACATGCCGCTGCAGCCGCTGTTCGGCCTTGTCTCGGATCTCGTCGGGCGGCGGCCCGTGCTGCTGTGGTTCGGCTTCGGCGGCGCACTGCTGTCCGTGCCGATCTTCACCGCGCTCGGGCACGTGCACGAGCCGCTCGCCGCGTTCGCGCTGGTGTTCGCGGGGCTCGTCGTGTTGAGCGGGTTCACCTCGGTGCACATGCTGGTGAAGGCGGAGCTGTTTCCGCCGCAGATCCGCGCGCTGGCGGTCGGGCTGCCTTATGCGCTGACGACGGCGATCCTCGGCGGCACGACGGAGTTCGTTGCGCTGCGGCTGAAGGCGGGCGGCAACGAGGCGATGTTCTTCTGGTACGTCGCGGCCTGCGCGGCGATCTCGCTGGTCGTGTACTGGCGGATGCCGGAAACCCATCCGGGCAAGCACCCACGGGCGGCGCGGCCGGCGGTGGGCGCGGCCGCGCCCCGCTGAATTGGTGCGAAGCCGCATGCGAAACGCTTATGGATAAATAACACGGCGGTAATGCTTCGCCCCGGCAATTGCTTCTAGTATCTGCAGGACGCCGACGGGCTGCCTGGCCGTCGGCGGCGAGCAGCAAGACACACGACATACATTAGTACATCTAAAAAAATGGAGTCGAGTCAATGATCGAACTATCCGAGGGCCAACGGATATCCGCGCGCGATGGCGCGCAGGGCGGCGCGCCGCCGCGTCAGTCGATACCGGTGCATCCGGTGTTCAAGGCGTACAACCGCTCGAAGCTGGACGACATCCCGCAGCTCGCGGCGCTGCCGCCGCGGATGCGCGAGGAGATCGGGCTGGTTGCGCGGGTGCTGCCGTTCAAGGTCAACCGCTATGTGGTCGAGCAGCTGATCGACTGGACCCGTGTGCCGGACGATCCGCTGTTCCGGCTGACGTTTCCGCAGCCCGACATGCTCGCGCCCGACGACCTCGAGCGACTGGCCGTGCTGTCGCGCGACGCGGCGCGCCACGCGGAACTGGATTCGCTGGTCGGGCGCCTGCGCGCGCGGATGAACCCGCATCCGGCGGACCAGCGGCTCAACGAGCCTGAGCTGGACGGCGAACCCTGCCCGGGCATCCAGCACAAATATGCGCAGACGGTGCTGTACTTTCCGAGCCACGGGCAGACCTGCCACGCGTATTGCACGTTCTGCTTCCGCTGGCCGCAGTTCGTCGGCGATGCATCGCTGAAATTCGCGTCGAGCGAAGCGGCGCGGCTGCACGCCTACCTGCGCGCGCACGGCGAAGTGACCGACCTGCTGATGACGGGCGGCGACCCGATGGTGATGAGCGCGGCACGCCTGCGCGAATACCTGACGCCGCTGCTGGAGCCGGGGCTCGAGCATGTCGGCAACATCCGGATCGGCACGAAGGCGCTCACGTACTGGCCGTACCGCTTCGTCAGCGATCCGGATACGCCCGAGCTGCTCGCGCTGCTGCGCACGCTGGTCGACGCCGGGCGCAACGTGACGATCATGGCGCACCTGAACCACTGGCGCGAGCTGTCGACGGAGATCGCGGAGCAGGCGGTGACGAACCTGCGCCGCATCGGTGTCGTGATCCGCTCGCAGGGGCCGGTGCTGCGCCACATCAACGACGACGCCGACGTGTGGCGGCGCAACTGGGTCGGGCAGGTGCGGCTCGGCATCGTGCCGTATTACATGTTCGTCGAGCGCGATACAGGGCCGCGCGCCTATTTCGAGCTGCCGCTCGCGCGAGCGCTCGACATTTACAACACGGCGATCGCATCGGTATCGGGGCTCGCGCGCAGCGCGCGCGGCCCGTCGATGAGCGCGGGCCCCGGCAAGGTCGAGGTCGCGGGCACGCTCGACCTGCACGGGCAGCGCTACTTCATGCTGAACTTCCTGCAGGCGCGCGATCCGCGCTGGCTGCGCCGGCCGTTCCTCGCGAAGTATTCGGCGACGGCCTGCTGGCTCGACCAGCTCGAACCGCCGGACGGCGAGCCCGCGTTCTTCTTCGACGCGCCGTACCGCGCCTTCGTCGACGCGCACCAGCACCAGCCGGAGCACGCATGATGGCGCCCGGCAAACGAACCGCCGACGTCGCGATCGTCGGCGGAGGCTATGCGGGGCTGTCCGCCGCGATCCACCTGGCGGAGCAGGGCGCGACGGTCGACGTCTGCGATGCCGATCCGCCCGGCGACGTCCCGAGCGCATTCAACTTCGGTTCGGTCGCGAGCGTCGCGCCGGCGCTGCCGCACGGCCCGGGTTCGGCCGCGCAGGCGCAGGCCGCCGAGCGCGAGGCGGCGCAGGCGATCGCGTATCTGAAGCGATTCGTCGACAGCCGCAGCCTCGCGTGCGGGTGGGCGCATCCCGGCCACATCACGCTCGCGTGCGACGACGCGTCGGCGATGCAACTGGCGCGCCGGTTCGATCACTACGCGGCACAGCCGGACGCGCGCGTCGCATGGCTCGACGCGCAGGCGGTCGCGCAGGAAACCGGCGCGGCGCACGCGATCGCCGGGTTGTTGAACCTGCGTTTCGCATTGATCCGGCCGCGTGCGCTGCGCGATGCGATGCGGATGCGGGCCGCGACGCTCGGCGTGCGGATCCGGCGCGGCGCCCGCGTGAACGCGCTG
>NZ_JAAGPO010000324.1:0-6942 GCF_017104825.1 Burkholderia sp. Ac-20345
GTTCTTGCCGCTCCGGCAACGCGGGCCAGTCGAGCAGCACGCGGGCGACCGGGTTCGCCTGTGACGGCGGCAGGCCGGTGATCCGGTAAGGCACGCGCGCGCCGCCGGTGCCGGCCGTGCCGAACACGGCGTCGATCAGCGGCCCGGCCGCCGCGAGATCGGCCACCGCGACGAGCACGTCGGACGGCTGCAGGCTCGCGTCGGCGTCGAACCACGCGAGCAGCCGGTCGTGCAGCACCTCGAGCTGACGCGCGAGGCTGTGGCACACGTGCACCTCGATCCCGCGCTCGGCCGGCGTGCTGCCGATTTCGGCCTCCGGCTGCAGTTCGAGGATCGCGTTCTGCACGCGCGCGAGCCACGTCGGCGCGGGATTCTCGACGAAACGCGACGCGTCGCCCGACGCGGCGCTTTCAGTCAGTTCGTGCAGCATGTGCAGCTGCGCCTGGGTCTGCCTGCCCCATTCGGCGAGCAGCGGATGGCCGACTTCCTGGTAGTCGAGCCGCCCGGCCGCATCGAGCGCCTCGGCATGCGCGGCGGTCACGATGTCGAACCAGAATTCACGGCACGGGTTCAGCGCATAGACGCGCACGTCGACCCAGCGCGACAGCTCGCGCAGCAATGCGACATGCAGCGGCGGCATCGTCGGCAGCGCGAACACGCTGACCGATTCCGGCCAGTCCGCGCGCGCGATGGTTTCAGCATCGAGATGGCGAGCCTCGACGAGGAAACGGTGCGCCGGCGGCGTGCCGCTGTCGCTTAGCTCGGCGAGCAGCGCGCGCCACAGCGCGGCCTGCCAGCGCTCGTCGTCGCGCGCGGCGTCGCTGACCCCGCGCGGCGCGGCGTCGCCCGCGAGCACGGACTCGCCGGCCTGCCATGCGGCCAGCCATTCGGGACGATAGGTCAGGTAGTGATCGAGCACGGCCGCGACGCGGTGCGCGAGTTCGTAGCGCATTGCATCGTCGGACGCGGACAGATACGCGGCCAGCCGCGGCGACGCGAGCCACGGCGCCCCGTCGGACGCCTGCGCGAACAGCCGGTAGCAGCGCCACACGAGGCGGTCGGGTGCGAACGGCGAACGCGCGGGCACCGTCAGCACGCGGCCGATCTGCGCCCACAGCCATTGCGCGAGATACGTGAACTCGACGTTCGCGCACACGCCGTTGCGCGCGGCGATGTCGAGCTCGAGACGGCGGCGCAGCGCCGCGCTCGGCACGATGACCTGTTGCGGCGCCCACGGGCCGTTGCGGGCCGGGAACGCGGCCAGATCCTCGAGCAGCGCGTCGGCCAGCGTTTCGTGTCGGTTCGAATAGAAGAGATGGAGCATGAAGCAGGCGTCGGAACCTCGCGCCGGCCGGGCCGGGCGAACAGGATCACCAAGGATAGCAAATGGATCGCCGTCGCGAACCTCGTCCGGAAAGCCAGGTTTTGCGGACCGCGAAATACGATAGACTCGTCGCCAGTCAAGATGCCGCCCCCGGGCGTCTTCGTCTGCTATACAGCCCATCGATGCGCTATTCGGTCGAAATCAGAAAGTTTTTCTACAGCCAGTACTTTTTCGGTGGCCTGCGGATCGCGGTCGGTGTCTCGCTGCCGGCCGTGCTGTGCCTGATCGTGTTTCACAACCGGGAGCTCGGCTTCACGATCTCGACGGGCGCGCTCGGCGCATGCGTCGTCGACATGCCGGGCCCGCTCAAGTACAAGCACAACGAAATGCTCGCTTGCAGCGTGATCGGTTTTCTGGCCGCGCTCGCAACCGGCCTTGCGACACCGAACATCTTCGTGCTGTGGCTCACCATCGTGCCGCTCACCTTCGTGCTGTCGCTGATCGTCGTCTACGGCAACCGCTGGCCGCAGATCAGCTTCGCGACGCTGTTCATGATGGTGATGACGCTCGAGGAGAGTTTCACGCCGCTGCAGGCATTCATCAACGCCGGCTGGATTCTCGCGGGCGGCCTCTGGTACACGTACTGGGCCACGCTCGTGTCGCAATGGCAGGCGCGCCGGATCGAGCAGCAGGCGCTCGCCGAAAGCCTGTTCGCCTGCGCCGACTACCTGCTCGCGCGTGCGCAGTTCTACGATCTCGATGCGGACCTCGACGAGTGCTACCGCAATCTCGTCGCCAAGCAGATCACGGCGGTCGAAACCCAGGAAACCGCACGCGACATCGTGCTGCGCAACCTGCCGAAGCTGCGGCGCGGCAAGCTCGA
The DNA here is from genome assembly GCF_017104825.1 of Burkholderia sp. Ac-20345. Taxonomy (NCBI): domain Bacteria; kingdom Pseudomonadati; phylum Pseudomonadota; class Betaproteobacteria; order Burkholderiales; family Burkholderiaceae; genus Burkholderia; species Burkholderia sp. Ac-20345. Next base: position 2,208 of record NZ_JAAGPO010000324.1, read on the forward strand.
TCCCGGCCGCACGACGATGTACAACCTGTTCATCAACAGCGTCGACCTGCACGAGCTGTTCGTCGGCGCGCACACCGATTACCCGCTGGTGCGCAATACGTTCGGCGGCTCCGATCTCATCATTTTCTACCGCGATCTGATCTGCAAGGCGGCCGCCGATCTCGAGGAGATCGGCCTCGCGGTGCTCGAAAACCGCGCACCGCATTCGCGGATCAGCGTGAAGGCCGAACTGCGCGCGATCGAGTACGAGATCGAGCTGATGCGCAAGAAGAACTTCCCGGCCACCAACGCGGAAGCGTATGCGGCCGTGCTGGCCACGTTCCGGCGCATCTGGAGCGCGACGCGCCTGATCGACCGGATGCGCCGCAACCTGTCGGGCCATGCCGATCCGCAGCAAACCGAACTGAAGATCGACAAGGCGCTCACGCGCTTCCTGCAGCGGCGCCGGATGTCGCCGCTGCTGATCTTCTCGAACCTGAACATGCGCTCGCCGAGCTTCCGCCACGCGCTGCGCGTGACGATCGGGGTGGCGGTCGCGTTCTGGCTCGGCCGACTGCTGCCGCTCACGAACGCGTACTGGATCGTGATGACGACCATCATCATCCTGAAGCCCGGCTACTCGCTCACCAAGCAGCGCAACGCGCAGCGGATCATCGGCACGCTGATCGGCTGCGCGGCGAGCATCGCGCTGATCTACACGGTGAAGGAACCGCACCTGCTGATCGCGATCATGTTCGCGTCGATGGTGATGAGCTACAGCCTGCTGCTGTTCAACTACGCGGCGAGCGTCGTGTTCACGTCGTCGTACGTGCTGCTGATGTTCCACCTGCTCGCGCCGGGCAGCATGCGGATCATCGGCGAGCGCGCGATCGACACCGTGGTCGGCTGCATGATCGCTATCGCCGCGAGCCGGCTGTTCCCGTACTGGGAATACCGGCTGATGGGCAAGCAGGTCGCCGACATGCTCACCGCCACCCGCAAGTATTTCGAGGCTGTGTGGCGCGCCGGGCGCGGCGTGTCGCCGCCGCCGGTGCCGGTCGCCGACGGCGCGGCCGTCGTGCCGGTCGTTGCGGCGGCCATCGAGACACCGGTCACGACCCTCGACGACGACTACCGCTACCGCCTCGCGCGCAAGGATGTGCACATCGCGTTCGCGAATCTCGGGCAGGCGTTCCAGCGGATGATGATCGAGCCGAAGGCGCACCAGCGCTTCGTGCCCGAACTGAACGACCTGCTCGTGCAGACGCACGTGCTCGGCGCGCAGATCACGGCCGCTGCGCCGCTGATCCGCACGGCCTGCGCGGCTGACGGCAGCATCCTCCACGACGACGCGCTGCATCGCGGCCTCGCCGCGGTGCTCGACAATCTCGAGAAGGCCGAGGCCGGCGAGCCGCCGCCCGCCGACCAGCTCGACGCGTCGAAGCAGATCACGCGCGACCTCGACGCGATGGTCGTGTCCGCGGAGAAATCCGATGCGGTGGGTGCCGAACTCACGCACGACCTGAAGGTGCTCGCGCACCAGTGCAAGCAGATGCTCGCGTCGTCGCTGCTGATCCGCAAGGATGCGAGCGTGATCCGCCTGCCCGCCTGAGCGCGGCTTTACCCCGCCGGTGGCCGGCCCGCGCATGCCGCGGATCGGCCCCGGCGCTCCCCGATTCAACGATCCCCGAAGCATGACCCGCCCGTTCCACGCGGCCTGCGCCCTCGTTGCGCGACCGCCCAACCTCCTATTGCGCCCGTCGCGCCAGTCAGGGAATACCCGATTCCGGTCACCCGGCCCGGCTTGTTATCATTCGTTCACATTTAAGTTGTATAGACAACTTGAGCCAATCGGACCGGCCCCGCTCGCCCGGTCCGTCGCATAACGATATCGGAGACACGATGAAAAACTTGCAGCGCCACCTGAGCGCGCGGCACATCCGCTTTCTCGCGCTGGGTTCGGCGATCGGCACGGGCCTGTTCTACGGTTCGGCGTCCGCGATCCAGCTCGCGGGCCCGGCCGTGATCCTGGCGTACATCCTGGGCGGCGCGGCCGTCTACATGGTGATGCGCGCGCTCGGCGAGATGGCCGTGCGCGAACCCGTCGCCGGCTCGTTCGGCCACTACGCGACCGAGAACCTCGGCCCGTTCGCCGGATTCGTCACCGGCTGGACCTACACGCTCGAAATGGTGATCGTCGCGATCGCCGACATCACCGCGTTCGGCATCTACATGGGCTTCTGGTTTCCGGATGTCCCGCAATGGATCTGGGTGCTCGGCGTCGTCGCGATCATCTGCGGGCTGAACCTGTGCCATGTGAAGGTGTTCGGCGAGCTGGAGTTCTGGCTGTCGATCATCAAGGTCGGCGCGATCGTCGCGATGATCGGCGGCGGCGTCGCGATCCTGCTGACCGGCATGCACTTTGGTCACTCGGCCGACGTGCCGACGTTCGCGAACCTGTGGAACCATGGCGGCTTCCTGCCGAACGGCATTGGCGGGCTGATCGCGTCGCTGTCGGTCGTGATCTTCGCGTACGGCGGGATCGAGGTAATCGGCATGAGCGCCGGCGAGGCAAAGGATCCGGAGCGCGTGATTCCGCGCGCGATCAACGCGGTGCCCGCGCGCATCCTGCTGTTCTACGTGCTGACGATGGTCGTGCTGATGTCGATCAGCCCGTGGACGGGTGTCGGCGGCGACGGCAGCCCGTTCGTGCAGATCTTCTCGGCGCTCGGCGTGAAGTCGGCCGCGACGATCCTCAACCTGGTGGTGATCAGCGCGGCGATCTCCGCAATCAACAGCGACATCTTCGGCGCGGGCCGGATGATGTTCGGAATGGCGCGCCAGGGCCAGGCGCCGCGCGTGCTGATGACGACGTCGCGGCACGGCGTGCCGTGGGTCACGGTGCTCGTGATGGCGCTCGCGCTGCTCGTCGGCGTGCTGCTCAACTACCTGATGCCGAAGGACGTATTCCTGATGGTCGCGGCAATCGCGACGTTCGCCACCGTGTGGGTCTGGCTGATGATCCTGCTGTCGCAGGTCGCGATGCGCCGCCGGCTGTCGAACGCCGAAGTCGCGGCGCTGAAGTTCAAGGTGCCGTTGTGGCCGGTCGCGCCGGCACTGACGATCGCATTCATGGGCTTCGTGATCGTGATGCTCGGCTGGTTCGAGGACACGCGCGTCGCGCTGTATGTCGGCGCGGCCTGGCTCGCGCTGCTCGCGCTCGTGTTCTACGCACGGATCCGCCCGAAGTTCGCCCCTGCGTCACGTTGACGCACGGCTGACCTGCGTACGCGGCGCGCCGGTTCAGGCGCCCGCTTCTTCCCCTGCACCGCGTGGCATTTGCCTCGCCGACAGCCGGGGACTCATCTCCTTCACATCCACCCCACGTGCGCGGCCCGCCGGGCCGCGCACCGGCACGTCAGTGCGACGCCGCGCTCGCGGCCTCGGCAGGATGGGCCTCGTCGTACGCGTGCTTCTGCGAAATCGCGTTGTACAGGATCGTCCCGATCACGAGCAGCACGGCCACGACGATCAGGATGCTCACGTTGCGGACAGGGTTCTTCTTGCGCTGATCGTTCATGGTCGGGGCAACTCCGTCAAATTCATCGAAGCGGGCATTCTACGCGCTTGCGCCCCCGCCGCGACGCCCCGTTTCCGATCCCCTTTCCCCTCCTCCCCCCGCCCGCTGAAAGCTTTCATTTGATAACCGTTCCCATTTCGATCTAGAATCTCGAGTCTTTCATTTTGTAATGTTTCGGGTCGCTCGGGCGGCAGGCGCGCCCCGGAACGCTCCCTTCGTCCACCTGCCCCTTCCGGAGTCTTCATGTCGAATCCGCGCACCCGCCTGCTGCCGCTCGCCGGCGCCCTCGCCCTTGCCGCCGCCGCATTCGCGCCGCTGGCCCACGCAGCCGAGGAAGTGAGCCTGTACACCACCCGCGAACCGAAGCTGATCCAGCCGCTCATCGACGCGTTCACGAAGCAGAGCGGCGTCAAGGTCAACACGGTGTTCGTGAAGGACGGCCTGCTCGAGCGCGTGAAGGCGGAAGGCGCGCAGTCGCCGGCCGACGTGCTGATGACGGTCGACGTCGGCAACCTGCTCGATCTCGTCGACGGCGGGCTCACGCAGCCGGTGCGCTCGAAGGCGCTCGACGACGCGATTCCCGCGAACCTGCGCGGCGCGAACGGCGACTGGTACGCTCTGTCGCTGCGCGACCGCGTGCTGTACGTCGAGAAGGACCTGAAGGTCGACGCGTTCCGCTACGAGGATCTCGCCGATCCGAAATGGAAGGGCAAGGTCTGCATCCGCTCGGGCCAGCATCCGTACAACACGGCGCTCGTCGCGGCGATGATCGCGCACGACGGCGAAGCGGCCACCGAGAAGTGGCTGCGCGGCGTGAAGGCGAACCTCGCACGCAAGGCGACGGGCGGCGACCGCGACGTCGCGCGCGACATCCTCGGCGGCATCTGCGACGTCGGCCTCGCAAATGCCTACTACGTCGGTCACATGAAGAATGCTGAACCCGGCAGCGATGCGCGCAAGTGGGGCGACGCGATCAAGGTCGTGCGGCCGACGTTCGCGAACGCGAAGAGCGGCGGCACGCACGTGAACATCAGCGGCGCGACGGTCGCGAAGCACGCGCCGCACAAGGCCAACGCGGTGAAACTGCTCGAATACCTCGTGTCGCCGGAAGCGCAGGCGCTGTATGCGCAGGCGAACTACGAATACCCGGTGCGCGCGAACGTGAAGCTCGACCAG
>NZ_JAAGPO010000325.1:0-270 GCF_017104825.1 Burkholderia sp. Ac-20345
GATCTATCGTGTAGATATCGGTGGGCGCGGTCGCATTAAAAAAAAAAAAAAAAAAAAAAAAATAGATCTCTCCATGCAGGCAGTTAATAACTCATACCTTACCAGATGCTCACATACGATTGTCTGATACATCTTGATCACTCGTCTGGTCTCATGACACTTCACACATGCACTCACTTTACACTTCAGATGCTGCGCACTGTATCGTCTTGTCTATCACTTTCTCACCTCATAGTCTAGATAGCTCCTATGTCGTCGCTGTGACTCTAA
>NZ_JAAGPO010000326.1:0-6913 GCF_017104825.1 Burkholderia sp. Ac-20345
TACCTGACGCTCAGCGTCCCGCCGTCCGGCATCGCGGCGGCGCTGTTGAGCGTCAGGTTGAGCACCGCGTTCTCGAGCTGGCCGCGGTCGACGTTCACCCACATCGCGTCGGCGTCCGGCTCCAGCACGACTGCCACCCGCTGGCCCGCCGAGTATTCAACGAGATCGAGCATCTCCGCGAGCATCGCCCTGACCGACACGCGCTCGGCCTGCAGCGGCTGGCGCCGCGCGAACGCGAGCAGCCGCCGCGTGAGCCGCGACGCGCGTTCGGCCGCACGGCGCGCTCGCTCGGCCATCGTCTGCGCGTCCTGCTGGCCGTCGAGCCGCGGCAGCAGCAGTTCCAGGTTGCCGAGGATCGCGACGAGGAAGTTGTTGAAATCGTGCGCGACGCCGCCCGTCAACTGGCCGAGCACGTCCATCTTCTGCGCCTGGCGCAATTCCGCCTCGACCGCGCGCCGGCTCGTCAGATCGCGGCAGACCGCCACCCATCCGCCGTCCGGAAGCGGCTGGCAGTGGAATTCGAGGGTCCGCTGGTCGCGCAGGTGCAGTTCGGCCGACGCGGCGATGCGCGCGCCGTCCGATGTGCGGGTTGCGGTTTCGCGCGACACCTGGCGCCAGCGCGCGGGCTGATGCATGGCCTGCCGCAGCATCGCGAGCGACAAGCCCGCATGCAGCGTGCCCGGGTCGATCCCGAGCAGCGTCGCGAAGGTCGGATTCCACGCGATCAGGCTGCCGTGCGTGTCGTGCACGGACACCCCGTCGTTCATCGAGTTGAGCACCGACTCCTGCAGGCGGCGCTGCGACTCGAGCCCGTGGGTCAGTTGCTCCTTCTCGATCAGGTTGGTGCGGAACACCTCGAACGCGCGCGCCAGCTCGCCGATTTCGTCCGGCCGGTGCGTCGACGGCATCCGGTCGGACGTGATCCCTTTCGCGAGTCGCGCCATCACGCGCGTCATCGCCTGCAGCTTGTGCAGGATGCGGCTCGCATACGCGACGCCGAGCAGCGCCACCACGACGCCCGCGACGGCCAGCAGCAGCAGGCCCGACTGGCTGGAGACCGCAACCTTGCGCACCTTGTCGCTGCGCTCGCTGGCGATCTGCCGCAACCGCTCGACGTAGCGTGCCGACTTGCCGCTCAGGTGATCCGCGTGGCCGCGCAGAAGCGTGACGAGATAACCGGTCTGCGCTTCGCTCGACAGAAACTCGCGGCGCACCGCGAACACGCTGCGCGCGCCGCCGTCGAGTTGCTGCAGCGCCTCGGCAAGCGCCGGCTGGCGGCGGTCTTCGGCGCGTTCGCGCACGCGCAGCCACAGCGCCTCGTTGTCGCTTTCCGCGCTGCCGAGCTCCGCTGCGTTGGCCGCCTGCAATGCACCGGCCGTGCGGGCCCAGATCTCGAGCAGCGTCGGCGCGCGCTGCGCGATCACGCTCTTGTCGCGCGCGATGCTGTCGCCGATGCGGTCGTTCGCGAGGCGCAGGGCGCTCAGTTCCTCCTTGAGCTGCCGCTGCCTGCCCGACACGATCAGCAGCCGGGCGAGATCCTGGTCGATCGCGTCGAGATCGTCGATCACCGCGAGCTGCTCGCCCGCCTTCGCGGCGGGGCCCGGCTGCTTGCCGAAGCCCGGCGACAGCCGCCGGATGTCGCCGAGCAGGCCGCGCATCAGCTCGGTGTCGTTGTGCAGCAAGTCCGGAGAATCCGTCAGCATCATGCTCGGCGCGACCGCGGCGAGCTGCGCGACCTTGTCCGACAACTCGAGCGCGCGGGCAATCTCCGGCACGACGTTCGCCTCATATTCGTCGAGCGCGTTCTGGTTCGCGCGCATGCCGAGCACGCCGACCACCACAACCGCGAGCGTGATGCCGAACAGCAGCAGAAACGTCGCGATCAGCTTGGCCCGGACACTCCAGGGCGGCAACAGCCTCACCATCGTGCGCATCGCGTCACACGCGCACGACGGGCACCGCGAACACGTAGCCGATGCCACGCTGCGTGCGGATATAGGTCGGCTGCTCGGGGTTCGGCTCGATCTTGCGGCGCAGGCGCAGGATCAGCACGTCGATCGTCCGGTCGTACACGTCGATGCCGAAGCCGCGCGTATGTTCGAGCAACTGGTCGCGCGACCAGACCCGCGACGGCTGCTGCACCATCGCCGCGAGCAGCTCGAACTCGCCCTGCGTCAACGCGCACGGGCCGCCGTTGTGCGTCAGCGTGCGCGCGGCCAGGTCCATCGTCCAGCCGTCGAAGCAGAAGCGCGGGCCGCCGCCGTTCGATGCGGGACGCGGCATCGACAGTTCGGTCGTGCGGCGCAGCTGCGCGCGCACGCGCGCGATCAGCTCACGCCCGGACACCGGCTTCGTGATGAAGTCGTCCGCGGCGGTTTCGAGGCCGAGCACGCGATCCGTCTCGTCGCCCAGCCCGCTGATCATGATGATCGATACGTCGGAGCGGCGCCGCAGCTCGCGCGCCACCGTCAGGCCGTCCTCGCCGCGCAGCTTCAGGTCGAGGATGACGAGCGCGTGCGGCGCGGCGGCCAGTTGCCGCTGCATCATCGCGGCACTGTCGGCCGTCGATACGTCGAACCCTGCCTCTTCCAGCACGCCCCTCAGCCAGGCGCGCACCTCCGGATCGTCGTCCAGCACCAGGACCCGATGTTTCTCTGACATGCGTGTTCTCCTCCATGCCGGCCGCGCTCGGAACGCGCGGCCGTGCCGGATGCGAATGTTGGCTGAAGCCGACCGACTCTGGCAAGTTCCGTCGGATCCGCGCCGGGGAGGAGAGCCGCGTCACTGCGCGCGAAACGGGGCGCGCAGAAATGAACGGGCGCGCGATTCTAACGCTGCAAAAAATTTGCCGGATACCCGTCGGTACCGGTGAATACCCTGCACGGCGCGCGATCGCGACGCGCTCCCCGCATTGCCAATTCGCGGTTACGACTGCCGGCATCGCACGCGGCATTGCCGCGCAGTTCGCCGGTTTGCCGTCATGCGCCATGCCCGCATTCCGTCGTCACGTCCGGAACGCCGCGATATCGGCCCGGCAGGCCTCCCCCCGCACCTCGACCGCTCGTCCGTGACCGCCGCCGGGCATGGGCCGGCGCGGCTTTCCGGTGACCCATTCCACAGATATGCCGAATGTGCGCGCGCAACAATGGCGATGCCTCGCGCCCGGCGCCCTGCAGGACACTCGCCTCCCGCTCGGCACCGGGCGCGATGGTCTTCGAAAACCACATCTCACGAGGACATACCATGCAACTCCAATCCCATCCCGCGTGCCGCCCGTTTTATGAAGCCGGCGAACTCACGCAACTGACTGCCTTTTACGAAGAAGGACGTAACGTCATGTGGATGATGCTGCGATCGGAGCCGCGGCCGTGCTTCAACCAGCAACTCGTTACAGACATCATCCATCTCGCGCGCGTCGCACGCGATTCGGGCCTGCCGTTCGACTTCTGGGTGACGGGCTCGCTCGTCCCCGAGCTGTTCAACGTCGGCGGTGACCTGAGCTTTTTCGTCGACGCGATCCGCAGCGGCAAGCGTGACCTGCTGATGGCCTATGCGCGCTCGTGCATCGACGGCGTGTACGAGATCTACACGGGCTTCGGCACCGGGTCGATCTCGATCGCGATGGTCGAGGGCAGCGCGCTCGGCGGCGGTTTCGAGGCCGCGCTCGCGCATCACTACATGCTCGCGCAGAAGGGCGTGAAGCTCGGGTTCCCCGAGATCGCGTTCAACCTGTTCCCGGGCATGGGCGGCTATTCGCTCGTCGCGCGCAAGGCCGATCGGGGCATTGCGGAGCAACTGATCTCGACCGGTGAAGCACACGCCGCCGAGTGGTACGAGGATCGCGGCCTGGTCGACCAGACGTTCGACGCCGGTGACGCGTATCTCGCGACGCGCACCTTCATCGACGTGATGAAGCCGAAGCTGAACGGCGTGCGTGCGATGCTGCGCGCGCGCGAGCGGGTGTTCCAGCTGTCGCGCTCCGAGCTGATGGACATTACGGAAGCATGGGTGCATGCGGCGTTCACGATCGAGCCGAAGGATCTCGCGTACATGGAACGCCTCGTGATGCTGCAGAACCGGCGCGTGTCGAAGCTGCGCACGGTGTAATGCGACGGGCGCCGCCGCTTGCCGGCGGCGCCCGTGCGTGAACGAAGCTCAGGCGATCAGCCTGAGCTTCCTCGTCTCCGCGAGCCACGCCTCGAATGCCTGTGCCGGCATCGGGCGCGCGTAGTAGTAGCCCTGCGCGTGATCGACGTCGAGCTGCTTGAGGAATTCGGCTTCCGCATGCGTTTCGACGCCTTCGGCGATCACCGCGAAATTCAGCGCCTTCGCGAGCGACACGACCGAGCGCACCAGCGCCTGCGAGCGCGGATTGCGGTCGATGCCCGTGATGAAGCTGCGGTCGAGCTTGATCGCGTCGAGCGGCAGGCGCGACAACTGCGACAGCGACGAATAGCCGGTGCCGAAATCGTCGAGATGGATCTCCGCGCCGAGATGGCGGAACTGCCGCATCAGCCCGTTGGCCGAATCCTCGTCCTCGATGAAGCAGCTCTCGGTCAGCTCGATGTCGAGCAGGCCGGGCTTCAGCCCCGCGGCATCGAGGATCGACGCCATCTGGTGCACGATGTTCATGTCCTGCAATTGCCGCGCGGACACGTTCACCGCGATCCGGATGCCGAGCCCCTTCGCCTTCCATGCGGCGGCCTGCGCGGCCGCGGTGCGCATCACCCAGCGACCGAGCGGCGCGATCAGGCCCGACTCCTCCGCGAAGCGGATGAACTCGATCGGCGCGACGAGCCCGCGGTCGGGCGACTGCCAGCGGATCAGCGCCTCGACGCCGTGCACGTCGCCGGTCGCGATATCGACGACCGGCTGGTAGTGCAGCACGAACTGCTCTTCTTCGAGCGCCTTGCGCAGGTTCGTGTCGAGCCACATGTACTTCGCGACCTTCTGGTTCATCTCCAGCGAGAACACGCGGTACGTATGCTTGCCCTCTTCCTTCGCGACGTACATCGCGGTATCCGCGCTGCGGATCAGCGTCTCGAGCGAATCGCCGTGCTGCGGATGCATCGCGATGCCGATCGAGCAGCTCGTGTAGACCTCCATCAGCCCGAGATGGATCGGCGTGCGCAGCCGTTCGAGAATGATCTGCGCGGTCGCTTCGAGCAGCGGCCGCGTGCCATGCTCGAACAGCACGAGGAATTCGTCGCCGCCGAGCCGCGCAAGCGTCGCGCCGGACGGCAGGCAGCCGCTGATGATCTTCGACACGTCCTGCAGCAGCCGGTCGCCGGTGATGTGCCCGTAGTGATCGTTGACGCGCTTGAAGTTGTCGAGATCGAGGAACAGGATGCCGACCTGCCCGCGCGACGCGGCGGTCTCCGCGGCGATCGCCGCGTGGATGCGCTCGCTGATCGCATGGCGGTTCGGCAGCCCGGTGAGCACGTCGGTGTTTGCGAGCTCGATGAGCCGCTGCTGCGCGCTGCGCTCCTCGGTGATGTCGATGCCCGAGCAGATCAGGAACTGCTCTTCGACGCCGCTGCCGCTCTGCACGAACTTGTTGCGGAACTGGAACAGGCGCGGCCCGTTGACCGTGTTGATGTAGCGCTCGACCGCGAACGAGTGGTTGCTCGCGAAAAAGCCCGTGATGTTGGTGCGCGACTGCTCGCCCTGCTCCGGGCTCATGAACAGCTCGAACGCGCTGCGGCCGATCACGTCGACCTCGCGCTTGCCCGTCACTTCCTCGCACAGGCGGTTGAAGCGCTGCACCCTCCCGTTGCGGTCGAGGATCACGACGAGCGAATTCACTTCGGACACGACCTGCTCGGCGAACGCGAGCCCGTGCGAGAGATCGCCCGCAACGGATTCGGCATCGGAATAGGCGCAAGCCGTGCCGGCCCAGTCGGTCGTGTCGACCTTCCTGCCGACGAGGTGGAGCTTGACCGGTTCGCCGAACAGCGTGATGTCGAGCACGAGGTGCGACGTGACGCCGGTCAGCGCGCGGATGCACGCGGCCTGTTCGCCCGTCAGCGCGACGGCGACGTTGGTCAGGCCGCGGACGGCCGCCAGTTCGAGGGCATTGCTGTCGCTGCCGAGACGCCAGCAGGGGCTGCGCGTACCGACGTGCGCCTCGAGCACCGCGCTATCGTTTTCGTCATCCATGAAGACGCCCCGATCCAGAAAAAACGCACAGTGTAGACGGAGGCGAGCCGGCCGACCGCCCCTCCAGGCCGCGCGTCGCGCGCTCCCGGCAGGGCAATCGTGATTGCCGTGATGATGGGCCTCGTCCCGTACTTGTTTCCAGCTAATGCGACCGGCGTTCGCGCGTCATGCGCGCAGGTTCTGCCTAACGAATGATGAGAGCCATCTTATCAAATGACGATCAGGATTGGCACTCACATTTAGAGCAGAGTGTCAAGGAATTGGGACTCGATTGGCAAGCCGGATTTTTCATGATTGGCAGCCTGCTCATTCACGGGTGCGGCACTGCGCAACGGCCCTGGCGAGACAGGCCGAGAGCCCCGCCGGGCGGGCGTTTTCGGGTGATTCAGGTCGCGCGGGCACGCGACCTGGCAGGACCGTCGCGGCAGGGTCGGACCGCAGGCCGGCGACCCGACTTTTCGTCTTTTTTTGATTCTTTTCGTGCGTTAATGCGCGACTTTATTCCACAGTCCGTTGCAATGCCGTTCGCGCGCCGGCGCGGGGTGCCCGCGCCGGTTGCAGGGCTCAGCCCGCCGCGCCGTATCCGCCGCCGCCCGGGGTTTCGACGACGAACACGTCGCCCGGCGCCATCTGCGCGCGGCCGATATGGTCGAGCGCCTCGACCGTACCGTCCGCGCGCTCGATCGTGTTGCGGCCGAGCGCGCCGGCCTCGCCGCCCGCCGCGCCGAACGGCGCGTGGATCCGGTTGTTCGAC
>NZ_JAAGPO010000327.1:0-7070 GCF_017104825.1 Burkholderia sp. Ac-20345
TTCCGCGAAGACGGTGGAAGACACGGTGACGCAGGTGATCGAGCAGCAGATGAGCGGTCTCGACAACTTCCTGTACATGTCGTCGACCAGCGATGACTCGGGCAACGCGACGATCACGCTGACCTTCGCGCCGGGCACCAACGCCGACATTGCACAGGTCCAGGTGCAGAACAAGCTGTCGCTCGCGACGCCGATTCTGCCGCAGGTCGTGCAGCAGCTCGGCCTTTCGGTGACGAAGTCGAGCAGCAGCTTCTTGCTGGTGCTCGCCTTCAACTCCGAAGACGGCAGCATGAACAAGTACGACCTCGCGAACTTCGTGGCGTCGCACGTGAAGGACCCGATCAGCCGGTTGAACGGCGTCGGTACCGTCACGCTGTTCGGCTCGCAGTACGCGATGCGGATCTGGCTCGATGCGAACCGCCTGACGAACTACGGCCTCACGCCGGTCGACGTGTCGACCGCGATCTCCGCACAGAACGTGCAGATCGCAGGCGGCCAGATCGGCGGCACGCCGTCCACGCCGGGCACGATGCTGCAGGCGACGATCACCGAATCGACGCTGCTGCAGACGCCCGCGCAGTTCGGCAACATCCTGCTGAAGGTCAACCAGGACGGCTCGCAGGTTCGCCTGAAGGATGTCGCGAAGATTGAACTCGGCGGCGAAAACTACAACTTCGACACGAAGTACAACGGTCAACCGACCGCGGCACTCGGTATCCAGCTCGCGACCAACGCGAACGCGCTCGCGACCGCGAAGGCCGTGCGCGCCAAGATCGACGAACTGGCACCGTTCTTCCCGCACGGCCTCGTCGTGAAGTACCCGTACGACACGACGCCGTTCGTGAAGCTGTCGATCGAGGAAGTGGTCAAGACGCTGCTCGAAGGTATCGTGCTCGTGTTCCTCGTGATGTATCTGTTCCTGCAGAACCTGCGGGCGACGATCATCCCGACGATCGCGGTGCCGGTCGTGCTGCTCGGTACGTTCGCGATCATGTCGATGGTGGGCTTCTCGATCAACACGCTGTCGATGTTCGGCCTCGTGCTCGCAATCGGCCTGCTGGTGGACGATGCGATCGTGGTGGTGGAGAACGTCGAGCGCGTGATGGCGGAAGAAGGGTTGTCACCGAAGGAGGCGACCCGCAAGGCGATGGGCCAGATCACCGGCGCACTCGTCGGCGTGGCGCTCGTGCTGTCGGCGGTGTTCGTGCCGGTGGCGTTCTCGGGCGGCTCGGTCGGCGCGATCTATCGTCAGTTCTCGCTGACGATCGTGTCGGCGATGGTGCTGTCGGTGCTCGTCGCGTTGATTCTGACGCCGGCACTGTGCGCGACGATCCTCAAGCCGATCCCGCAAGGGCATCACGAAGAGAAGAAGGGCTTCTTCGGCTGGTTCAACCGCACGTTCAACAACAGCCGCGACAAGTACCACGTCGGCGTGCACCACGTGATCAAGCGGTCGGGCCGCTGGCTCATCATCTACCTGGTCGTGATCGTCGCGGTCGGCCTGCTGTTCGTGCGCCTGCCGAAGTCGTTCCTGCCGGATGAAGACCAGGGCCTGATGTTCGTGATCGTGCAGACGCCGTCGGGCTCGACGCAGGAAACGACCGCGAAGACGCTCGCGAACATTTCCGACTACCTGCTGAAGGACGAGAAGGAAATCGTCGAATCGGCGTTCACGGTCAACGGCTTCAGCTTCGCCGGCCGCGGCCAGAACTCCGGTCTCGTGTTCGTGCGCCTGAAGGACTACTCGCAGCGTCAGCATGCGAACCAGAAGGTGCAGGCGCTGATCGGCCGGATGTTCGGGCGCTACGCGGGCTACAAGGACGCGATCGTGATCCCGTTCAACCCGCCGTCGATTCCTGAACTCGGTACGGCTGCCGGCTTCGACTTCGAGCTGACGGACAACGCGGGTCTCGGCCACGATGCACTGATGGCCGCGCGTAACCAGCTGCTCGGGATGGCCTCGAAGGATCCGACGCTGCAGGGCGTGCGTCCGAACGGCCTGAACGATACGCCGCAGTACAAGGTCGACATCGATCGCGAGAAGGCGAACGCGCTCGGCGTGACGGCGGATGCGATCGACCAGACGTTCTCGATCGCATGGGCGTCGAAGTACGTGAACAACTTCCTGGATACCGACGGCCGGATCAAGAAGGTCTACGTGCAGGCGGACGCACCGTTCCGGATGACGCCGGAAGACCTGAACATCTGGTACGTGCGCAACGGGTCGGGCGGGATGGTGCCGTTCAGTTCGTTCGCGACCGGTCACTGGACGTACGGTTCGCCGAAGCTCGAGCGCTACAACGGTGTGTCGGCGATGGAAATCCAGGGTCAGGCCGCACCGGGCAAGTCGACCGGTCAGGCGATGACTGCGATGGAAGGGCTCGCGAAGAAGCTGCCGGTCGGTATCGGCTACTCGTGGACCGGCCTGTCGTTCCAGGAAATCCAGTCCGGCTCGCAGGCGCCGATCCTGTACGCGATCTCGATCCTCGTCGTGTTCCTGTGTCTCGCGGCGCTGTATGAAAGCTGGTCGATCCCGTTCTCGGTGATCATGGTGGTGCCGCTCGGCGTGATCGGTGCACTGCTTGCGGCAACGATGCGCGGCCTCGAGAACGACGTGTTCTTCCAGGTCGGCCTGCTGACTACCGTGGGCTTGTCCGCGAAGAACGCGATCCTGATCGTGGAGTTCGCGCGCGAACTCCAGGTGACGGAGAAGATGGGGCCGATCGAGGCCGCGCTGGAAGCGGCGCGCCTGCGGCTGCGTCCGATCCTGATGACGTCGCTCGCGTTCATTCTCGGCGTGATGCCGCTCGCGATCTCCAACGGCGCGGGTTCGGCCAGCCAGCACGCAATCGGTACGGGCGTGATCGGCGGGATGATCACGGCGACGTTCCTCGCGATCTTCATGATCCCGATGTTCTTCGTGAAGATCCGCGCGATCTTCAGCGGCGAGAAGGAAGACGTCGACGAGGCGCTGCGCCTGGCTCAGGAGCACTCGCACCACGAAGAGAAGCCGGGCAACGGCGACGAAGGCAACAAGGGACAGTGATGATGCAAAAACACGCTTTGACTGCAATCGCGGTCGCGCTCTTTGCCACGGGCTGCACGATGGCGCCGCATTACAAGCGGCCCGATGCGCCCGTCGCACAGGCGTACCCGGCCGGCGGCGTCTATGCGACGCAGCCGGGGGCGGCCGGCGCGCGCAGCGCGAACGGCCAGGCGGCGACCGCCATCGGCTGGCGCGAGTTCTTCGTCGATCCGCGCCTGCAGCGGCTGATCGAGATCGCGCTGAAAAACAACCGCGACCTGCGCGTGTCGGTGCTGAACATCGAGGCGGCGCGCGCGCAGTACCAGATCACGCGCGCGGGGCTGTTCCCGACGCTCGACGGCACGGGCACGGGCAACATCCAGCGTATCCCGCAGGGTCTGTCGACGTCGGGCGCGCCGATGATCTCGCGCAGCTACAACGTCGGGCTCTCGGCATCGTGGGAGCTCGACCTGTTCGGCCGCGTGCAGAGCCTGAAGGACCAGGCACTTGCGCAGTACCTGTCGACGTCTTATGCGCGGCAAGCGCAGGAGATCTCGCTGGTGTCGCAGGTGGCTGACCAATACCTGACGCTGCTGTCGACCGACGACCTGCTGAAGGTCACGGAGGACACGCTGAAGTCCGCGCAGGACTCGTACAACCTGACGAAGCTGAAGTTCGACAACGGCACGGGCTCCGAGCTCGACCTGCGTCAGGCGCAGACGGTGGTCGAGACGGCGCTCGCGAGCCAGCAGTCGCAGGCGCGCGACCGTGCGCAGGCGTTGAACGCGCTGGTGCTGCTGATCGGCGAGCCGCTGCCGGACGACCTGCCGGCGGGCATGCCGCTCGACGCGCAGAACCTGCTGACGGACGTGCCGGCAGGCCTTCCGTCCGACCTGCTGACGCGTCGCCCCGACGTGATGCAGGCCGAGCAGTCGCTGCTGGCCGCGAATGCGAACATCGGTGCGGCCCGCGCGGCGTTCTTCCCGAAGATCTCGCTGACAGGCGCGTTCGGCACCGGGAGCCCGACGCTCGGCGGTCTGTTCAAGGCCGGCACGGCGGCGTGGTCGTTCGCGCCGCAGATCACGATGCCGATCTTCGAGGGTGGTCAGAACATCGCGAACCTGAACCTTGCGCACGTGCAGAAGCGCATCGAGATCGCCCAATACGAGAAGGCGATCCAGTCGGCGTTCCGCGAAGTGGCTGACGGATTGGCGGCACGCGGCACGTACGACCAGCAGATCGCGGCGCTGGAGCGCAACGAGCACGCGCAACAGCGACGTTACGACCTGTCGGACCTGCGTTACAAGAACGGCGTCGACAGCTACCTGTCGGTGCTGACCGCGCAGACGGACCTGTACAGCGCGCAGCAGTCGCTGATCAGCGCACGTCTGGCACGCTGGACGAACCTGGTTACCCTGTACCGTGCGCTGGGCGGCGGGTGGGTCCAGCGCGCAGGCGAAACGCCGCGCGCGCCGGATGCACCGGTCGACTACGACAAGGCGGCCGCTCCGGCGCCTGCGTCGGCAGCGGCGACGAACGGGTAAGCGCAAGGAAGGGCAGGCACGGTCTACTGCGCTTGTCCTTCGAACCGGCTGTATGCGGAAACGAAAACGCCACGGATGAAAGTCCGTGGCGTTTTCTTTTGTGCTGTCGAATCGAGCGGGGAGAGGACGGTTGTCGTGACGATGCTGCGCCGCGTTCCGCTTACGCCGATCACGCCGATCACGCCAATCACGCCAATCACGCCAATCACGCCAATCACGCCAATCACGCCAATCACGCCAGTCCGCGCGACCAATCGGTATCCCGCGCCGCGCGCCTGCGACCAGCCTTCACGCGCAAAGCGTTATCGCCCGTGCGTCCCATCCGGTCCGACGCCCTCAAAGCAAAACGCCACGGCATGCCGTGGCGTTCTTCGTTACCGCTGTTTCGCGCCGTCGTCCGGCGCGTGGCGATCAGTGATGCACGTCGGCGGGACGCCCGTCGAAGTCGTGTCCGGCGCGGCGGATGTCGCAGCGCGCGTCCTTCTCGCCTTTCACGCCGTTGAACACGATGTTCAGGATCACGGCCGTCGCCGATGCCAGCAGGATGCCGCTGTGCAGGATCGGGGCGAGCGCGGGCGGCAGCTTCGAGAAGAAGTGCGGCGACACGACCGGCACGAGGCCCATGCCGACGCTCACGGCGACGATGAACAGGTTGTGCGTGTTGTTCACGAAGTCGACCTTCGACAGCACCTTGATGCCGTTCGCAGCCACCATCCCGAACATCACGATGCCCGCACCGCCGAGCACGAACGACGGCACCGACGCGACGACCTGCGCCATCTTCGGGAACAGGCCGAGCAGCACGAGGATCACGCCGCCGGTGGCGCACACGAAGCGGCTCTTCACGCCCGTCACGCCGATCAGCCCGACGTTCTGCGAGAACGACGTATGCGGGAACGAGTTGAAGATGCCGCCGATCAGCGTGCCGAGGCCGTCGACCCGCAGGCCGCGCACGAGGCGCTCCTGGTTGACCGGGCGATCGACCATGTCGCCGACCGCGAGGAACATGCCGGTCGATTCGATGAACGTGACGAACATCACCGTGACCATCGTCACGATCGACAGCGGGTCGAAGTGCGGCAGGCCGAAGTGGAACGGCATCACGAAGCCGACCCACGGTGCGTGCGACACGCCGTCCGTGTTCACGCGGCCGATCGCGAATGCGATCGCGAAGCCGGAGACGATGCCGAGCAGTACCGAGATGTTCGCGATGAAGCCGCGGCCGTACTTGTTGATCAGCAGGATCAGCGTCAGCACGAGCAGCGACAAGCCGAGATAGACGGGGCTGCCGTACTCGGGGTTGCCGACACCGCCGGCCGCCCAGTTGATGCCGACTTCCATCAGCGACAGCCCGATCACCGCGATCACGGTGCCGACGACCACTGGCGGGAAGAACCGCAACAGCTTGCCGATCATCGGCGCCAGCACGATGCCGATGATGCCGGCCGCGATGGTCGAGCCGAAGATGTCGAGGATGCCGAGGCCGGGGTTGGTGCCGATCGCGATCATCGGGCCGACTGCCGCGAACGTGCAGCCCATGATGACGGGCAGGCGGATCCCGAAGATCCACAGGCCCAGCGTCTGGATCAGCGTGGCGATGCCGCACGAAAACAGATCGGCGCTGATCAGGAACGCGATCTGGTCTTTCGGCAGCTTGAGCGCGGCGCCGACGATAAGCGGCACGGCGACGGCGCCGGCGTACATGACGAGGACGTGTTGCAGGCCAAGCGTTACCAGCTTGCCGGTCGGCAGCACCTCATCGCACGGATGGACCGTGTTCGATTGCATCTGTCTCACTCCATGATCTTGTTTTCGGGGTGATACGAAATTATTCGGAATGAATCCACGCAACAAGAGTGCTGGGATCTATTCCGCTCTTTGCTGGTTCGATATGCCGTTTCGGCATGAAACAGGGTGTCGATCATCGGGAAACAGCCGCAGGAGTGAGGTTTCCCGGTTTTATAGCCCTTCAAAATAATGCGGGCCCCCGTGTCAAATATAGGCCGCCTTATGGTGTGTATCGGGTGGGCGGCATAGTGGCAAAAAGTGCCTGGGAAAAATCGTGCGGGGTTAACCCGCGAACGGCCGCTTTTGCGTGTCAGGTGCAGCCGGGTGAAACTTGGCTGCCGACTGCGTTTCAGACCTGCCGCGGCGGCGGCAAAAAACGGGGCGCGCATCGCGATCCCGTTATCATCGACATCCGTTCATTCAACTTCGCCCTCACGTCATGCGCCTGCTCGGAATCGACCTCGGCACCGGCTCCGTCAAACTCGTCACGCTCGATGCCGACGGCGTCGAGCGCGCGGTCGCGAGCGAACCTTATGCGCTGTCGTCGCCGCAGCCCGGCTGGGCCGAGATCGCGCCCGATACGTGGTGGCAGGCGCTCGTGCGCGCGGCCGCGCGGCTGCCGGCCGACGAGCGCGCGCAGGTGGCGGCGATCGGATTCTCGGGGCAGATGCACGGCGTCGTGCTGAGCGACGCGACCGGGCAGCCGGTTCGGC